>NZ_CFQVBI010000075.1:0-1949 GCF_986095205.1 Megamonas sp.
AAATGCTACTACAGCTATAGATAATATTGATGGTGGCAATGTTGAAATAATAGCTAGTGAAAATAATTCTATTAATGGATTAGTAAATGCAGAAAATAAAGCCAATACAAAAATTCAAGGTAAAGTAAATTATCTAAAAAATAATAAAGATAATGCGATAGAGTCCAATAACGCTAATGTATTAGTACAAGGTAATGAAAATATAATAGAAGCTACAAAAGATATTTCTACTGTAAATAATGGTATAGTAAATCTTCAATCTACAAATAGTAATATCATAAAGGCTAAAGAATTTGGTGTTTATACTACGAAAAACAGTCAAGTAAATTTAAATACTGTTAATGCAGATAATATTGTATATGTAGATAATGGATATGGAATAAGTGGTAATGATTCAACTATAAATATTAATAGTCAATCAGGGAATAATAGTATAGAAGTAGCTCATGGAATAGCTGTTGAAGCGAATAATGGCAGCAATATTTCTGTAAATGCCAATAAAGGACAAAATAATATAAAAGCTAGTGATACTGCTATTTCTGTAAATAAGAATAATATTGATAAAGATATTACGACTACAAGTATGAATACAGTAATAAAAGTTACAGGAAAAGATAATATTATAAATGCTACTACGGCTATAGATAATATTGATGGTGGCAATATTGAAATAATAGCTAGTGAAAATAATTCTATTGATGGATTAGTACATGCAGAAAATAAAGCTAATACAAAAATCCAAGGTAAAGTAAATTATTTAAAAAATGATAAAGATAATGCGATAGAGTCCAATAATGCTAATGTATTAGTACAAGGTAATGAAAATGTAATAGAAGCTACAAAAGGTATTTTTAATGTAAATAATGGTACAGTAAATCTTCAATCTACAAATAGTAATATTATAAAGACTAAAGAATTTGGTGTTTACACTAAGGAAAACAGTCAAGTAAATTTAAATGCTATTAATGTAGATAATATTGTATATGTAGATAATGGATATGGAATAAGTGGCAATGCTTCAGCTATAAATATCAATAGTCAGTCAGGAAATAATAGTATAGAAGTAGCCCAAGGAATAGCTATTGAAGCAAATAATGGCAGTAATATTTCTGTAAATGCCAATAAAGGGCAAAACAATATAAAAGCAAGTGATACTGCTATTTCTGTAAATAAAAATAATATTGACAAAGATATTGCAACTACAAGTACGAATACAGTAGTAAAAATTGCAGGAAAAGATAATATTATAAATGCTACTACAGCTATAGATAATATTGATGGTGGTAATGTTGAAATAATAGCTAGTGAAAATAACTCTATCAATGGATTAGTAAATGCAGAAAATAAAGCCAATACAAAAATTCAAGGTAAAGTAAATTATCTAAAAAATGATAAAGATAATGTGATAGAGTCCAATAACGCTAATGTATTTGTACAAGGTAGTGAAAATATAATAGAAGCTACAAAAGGTATTTCTAGTATAGATAAATCTGAAGTTAAATTACAGGCTACAGATAGTAATGTAATTAATGCTAAAAATTTTGGTATCTATACTAAAGAAGAGGGCGTAGTAAATTTAAATACTGTTAATGCAGATAATATTGTATATGTAGATAATGGATATGGAATAAGTGGCAATAATTCAGCTATAAATATCGATAGTCAATCAGGAAATAATAGTATAGAGGTAGCTCAAGGAATAGCTGTTGAAGCAAATAATGGAAGTAATATTTCTCTAAATGCAAATAAAGGGCAAAATAATATAAAAGCAAGTGATACAGCTATCTCTGTAAATAAAAATAATATTGATAAAGATATTGATACTACAAGTACGGATACAGTAGTAAAAATTGCAGGAAAAGATAATATTATAAATGCTACTACAGCTATAGATAATATTGATGGTGGCAATGTTGAAATAATAGCTAGTGAAAATAATTCTATTAATG
>NZ_CFQVBI010000076.1:0-20763 GCF_986095205.1 Megamonas sp.
GAAGCGATAATTATTTTCAAAACTAAAATTTTATCTGCGGTGGGTATTCTTTTGTTACTTTTCTTTGCCCACCAAAGAAAAGTAAGTTTGATATTGACTTTAAGTTTACTCCAATATGTATAATTAAATTAATTATTATATATTGGAGTAATTTTTATGTCTATTTCTCGTCGCAATTTCTTTAAATTAGCCGGTATTACTACAGCTTTATTAGCTATGGGTGGTATTGGTTTTATTAATCAACCTAAAATTGGTCGTTCACCTAAGGGTGATGAATTGACTAAGATTTTAAAATCTCCGCATTATGTAAATGGAGAATTTCAAAATCTTGAGCCTACATCTGTTTTAGTCAATAAAGATAATTATTATAATGGTATCAAAGAAATTCTATTTCCTACTAAAGGTGTAACTATACCTAAGGAAAATATTCCTACGCAAAAAACAGATTTAAAATCTTTAAATCCTAAAGAAAATCTACTTGTTTGGTTTGGTCATTCTAGTTTTTATCTGCAAATTGATGGTATCAAAATATTAGTTGATCCTGTATTTAGTGATTATGCCTCTCCTTTATTTTTCATCAATAAAGCCTTTGCTGGTACAAATATATATACAGCTAATGATATACCTGATATTGATGTTTTAATCATCTCTCATGACCACTGGGACCATTTAGATTATGCTACTATTATGAGCCTAAAGCATAAAATCAAGCATATTGTTTGTCCCCTAGGCGTTAGTAGTCATTTTTATCATTGGGGATTTAATCCTGATATAATTCATGATGAAGATTGGTATCGTGAAATAAAACTTAGTGATAATTTAAAAATTCATATCCTACCTTCTCGCCATTTTTCAGGAAGATTTTTAGATAATAATAAAACTCTTTGGGCTTCTTTTGCCCTCATTACACCTACCAAAAAAATTTTTTATAGTGGTGATGGAGGATATAGTCCTCAATTCCGTGAAATTGGTGATTATTTCCAAGGCTTTGATTTAGCTATCATGGAAAATGGTCAATATAATACATCTTGGGCACAAATTCATATGATGCCAGAAGAAGTAGCTCAAGCTACTATGGATTTACAAGCTAAAATGCTTTTACCTGTACATTGTGGAAAATTTGCTCTAAGCCCTCACCACTGGCAAGATCCTTTTGAACGTATTTATACAGCTAGTCAAAATAAATCATATAAACTGCTCACTCCACTATTAGGGGAAGCTGTATTTCTTGACCAAAACAATCAAAAATTCAACAAATGGTGGACTACTATCTCATAAATACTATATCTCAAAATTTATTAAATAAATTAATTAAAAACATTTTCTATAATAAAAATGAGATATCAAAATAAAATTTAATATCTCATCACTAATCTTTATATTATTTCAAATATCTATTTTGCACAAATTTTGTTAATATAATCATTCAATTCTTTATTACTATTATATACAATCCATAATCTCTGTATAACTTTTCTATAATAATTATTATCACTTTTTAGATAATCAGAAGCTACTATTGTTTCATTTTTTTCCATAGCTACATCTTTCGCAAATTGGAAACAATATCCTAATACTTCTTTTCCTATAAGGGAAAAAATTTTATAAAAAATTTCTTCTTCTGCATTAATTTTTCTTTTTATTAAATATTCCATGTCTCCTACTTTCTTTAAAATATTTTTTAACTCACTTATATCATTCATTAACCTAGCAATATCATTATATAAAAAAATATTTCTTTTTATTTTAAGTAAAAAAACTATACATGCTAATTGAAAAGTTCTTCCATTTTTTATCATTGGCAATATAATATCTTGCTCAAATTCAAATTCTTTTAACTTATTTTTAAGAAAATTTTTGTAATAATAATCTATTTTTAGTAAATCTGCTATAACTCCAGCCTTCACATCTTTAAATATATAATCATATTCACTATCATACATTTTTGCTGAATTACTTCTAGCAGATCCTGGCATTTGTAATATACCTGCTAATGATAACTTTCCTACCTCATCTAATTTAGTATTTTTATAAAGCTTATCCTTATATTGCTTTGGAACCACTTCTCCTCTTTTTGTAATATAATATACTCCTACTTTAGCTAAATTTTCTTTTAAAAGTAATTGTTCTGGAGCATTAGCTTTTAAATCAGCTTTCTTTATTGGCTTTTGTGCATTAGATGCTTCTGCTATATCATAAACAAATTTACTTTTCTCTTGAATATTACTTCCTTGGTATACAATCACTTTACATTGTAAATAAAAATCTTCGTCTATATCAATTTTCCCTATTCGAGTTGTAGTTTGCCCTCCATTTATAATAGAAAAATTTTTTAATCTCAATGTTTTATCTTCAATATTATAATTCTCACAAGCAATAATTATTCCATTATTTTTATACCAAAATTTTTGAGGCTCATTTTTTATAGTACTTTCTATAGCACTATCTACAAGTTTTTGTCTAACATAATATCTCAAATTCATACCTAATAAATTATTTCCTTTTCTATAGTATAAATCTTGAAGTGATTTTGCTGAAATATTTACAATAACAGAACTATTATACTTTAAATAATTATTTTTTTCGTCAATGATTAATTTATCTTCCTCAATAAATAATTTTCCATTTTCACATAATTCAATTTGATTTTCTATATCTTTCTTAAAATATATATCTATATCAATATCAAAATCTCTGAAAAGTTCCCTAGCTTCTTTTATAATATTATCGCGATTCTCTTTTGTTCTTCCTTGATATGTAGTAAAAAAACATATTCTTATAGTACCTATTTCATTCTTTTGATTTATAGAATTTTTATAAGCCATTACTAAATTCTTATTAAATGAAGCAAATTTTTCTTCTTTAAACGAATTTAAAGTATTCTTTATTTTATGTAATTCCATTATAATATCGTTTATTTTTAATCTAGATTTATTATAATACTTACTTTGCATAATAATAACATCATTATCTTCACTATTAGGATCATTAAAAATAGCATCTATACCACCATCATTTGCACCATCCGTCAAATAATCAATTACTTCATCTTCATCAAATTTTGCATTATCTTCACAAAAAAAGAAATATTTCATACATAATAAAGTAAAAACATGATAATCTGTTTTATCTTTAAAATTTACATATTTCTTTTTAAAAGAATCTATTCTATTTACAATTATATCTTGCTTCATATTTTATTCCTCTTATCATTTATTTTAAAAGATCAAAAAAAGGCAGAATACATATCCTGCCTTTTTATTTTTATAAATCAGCCAATTTTTACTGTATGAATAACTTTATAACCTTTAGCTTCTAATTTTGCTTTGATATCATCAATATTAGTAATATCACCACGAATAACGATTTCGTATTTATTATCTTCTTTTTTGCAAGTTATCAAGCTATCAATGCTAACACCTGCTTGTCCAAAGATTTCTGCGATATCTTTAACTACACCAATTTTATCTGTAACTTCTAAAGTAATACGAGTTTTTCCATCAGCTAAGCCCATTACGTCTACAAATGTTTTGAAAATATCTGTTTCTGTGATAACGCCTACTACAGCACCCATATTACTTACAACTGGCATACCACCAATTTTATTTTTATACATAATAAGTGCAGCTTCTTCAATAGTTGCATCTACATTTACAGAAACAACATCTTTTTTCATGATATCTCGAACACAAATTTTTGCAAGTAAAGAATTTATCTCATATCTTGATAAAGTTGTTGCAGGCGATGGTGCTACACGCATTAAATCACTATCGCTTAAAAATCCTACTAATTTGCCATCATCTACAACAGGTAAGCGACGAAAATTATGTTTTTTCATTAAATGAGCTACTTCATCAACTTTAGTATCAGCTGTTACTGTCATAGGATTTTTCGTCATTCTATTAATAACAAACATTTTTTTCACCTCATATAAATTTATTTTATTATCCTATAAGAAAGGATTCGCTATAAATCTAACGAATCCCTGCATACAATAATTATCTATATAAAATCAGCCACCAAGATATGCTTTTCTTACTTCTTCACTAGCAGCAAGTTCTTTGGCATCACCAGAAAGTGTAATTCGTCCTGTTTCCAAAACATATGCACGATTAGCAATAGAAAGTGCCATATTTGCATTTTGTTCTACTAATAAAACTGTAGTGCCTGCTTTATTGATATCTTGTATTATTGAAAAAATTTCTCTTATCAATAATGGTGCAAGACCCATGGAAGGCTCATCTAAAAGTAGTAAACGAGGTCTACTCATCAAAGCTCGTCCCATAGCAAGCATCTGCTGTTCCCCACCAGATAAAGTTCCTGCTTGTTGATTTACCCTTTCTTCAAGTCTTGGGAAACGTTCAAATACCATTTTCAAATCCTTAGCAATACCAGCTTTATCCTTACGAATAAATGCACCTAATTCCAAGTTTTCCATAACAGTCATTTCTGCAAAAACACGTCTACCTTCTGGTACTTGAGAAATACCTGCTTTTACGATATTTTGTGCTGGCATTCCGGCAATATTTTTACCTTCAAACTCAATTGTACCAGTCTTTGGTTTTAAAAGCCCTGAAATAGTGCGTAGAGTTGTAGATTTTCCTGCCCCATTAGCCCCAATCAAAGTAACTATTTCACCTTCATTGATTTCTAAGCTAATTCCTTTTAAAGCATGAATTGCACCATAATAAACATTCATATCTTTTATTTTTAACATAAATTCTACACCTCCCCACCTAAATAAGCTTTAATAACTTCAGGATTTTTCTGAATTTCTTCTGGAGTTCCACTGGCAATAATACAACCATATTCCAAAACATAGATGCGTTCACAAATTCCCATTACTAAGCTCATATCATGTTCAATAAGTAAAATAGATAAACCAAATTCTTTACGTATCCAGCGTATCATTTCCATCAATTCTTGTGTTTCTTGTGGATTCATACCTGCTGCCGGTTCATCTAATAATAATAATTTTGGTTTAGTAGCCAAAGCTCTGGCAATTTCTAGGCGACGTTGTGCCCCATATGGTAAATTTTTTGCCACTTCATAAGCTTTATCTTCTAATTTAAAAATCTTTAATAATTCTAGACTTTTTTTAGTGATTTCATCTTCTTCTTTGAAATATCTACCCAAACGAAGTACAGACTCCACTAAACTATATTTTGCATGAGAATCATATGCTATCTTTACATTATCTAAAACAGTTAATTCCGAGAACAATCTTATATTCTGGAAAGTACGTGCAATTCCTCGAGAAGTTATCTGATAAGGTTTTAATCCAACTAAACTTTTACCAGCAAAATCAATAGTACCTGTAGTTGGTTGATATACACCTGTCAATAAATTAAATGCAGTTGTTTTCCCTGCACCATTTGGCCCAATAAGACCTATGAGTTCGCCCTCATTTATCTCTATATCAAAATTAGATACTGCTTTTAATCCGCCAAATACTTTTGATACACCATCTGTTTTTAATAATTCCATAATTATCCACGACCTCCCTTAAAACGTTGGAAAATCTTAAGGCTTGTAATTTCTGTATAACCAAAAAGACCTTGTGGACGATAAAACATTAATAAAATCAATACTAATGCATATGCAATCATACGGAATTCAGGCCAGCTAGCAAGTGCTGCTGATACGAAAGTTACTACAAATGCACCAGCGATTGAACCTGTAATTGAACCTAATCCGCCAAGTACTACCATGATTAAGAAATTAAATGATGCCATAAAAGTAAATGAAGATGGATTGATAATATAGAAACAATGAGCGAATAATCCACCGCCAATACCAGCAAAAATAGCACCAATAGTAAATGCCATTACTTTATATTTTGTAGTATTAACACCCATAGCTTCTGCTGCAATCTCATTTTCACGTACAGCAATACAAGAACGACCATATTTAGAATTAACAAAGTTCTTAATAAAGAACAATGTAAATAACATTATAAAAAATACCCATGGAAAAGTCGTATTATGTGGTATACCTTTAAAACCAGCTGCACCACCTACATACTCTATATTCATGATAACAATACGAATGATTTCCCCTAAGCCTAATGTAGCGATAGCCAAATAATCGCCTTTTAGACGCAATGTTGGCAAACCAATCAAAAATCCCAAAATACCAGCTGCAAAACCACCAATTAATAAAGCCACAATAAATGGAGAATGAAAATTAACTGTTAAAATTACGCCAACATAGGCGCCTACTGCCATAAAACCAGCATGACCTAAAGAAAATTGACCTGTATAACCATTTATCAAATTTAAACTTGCTGCCATGATAATATTGACACATACAAGGAAAATATTTAATTCCCAGAATGAGCCAATAATTCTTTCAGCCATCAAAAATTGCAAAACGCCAAATAAAACAATCGCAAGTATTAAAGTTATTATATCTTTTTTTCTAAGAGAATTCACTTTTAACACCTACACTTTCTCATTAGTATTCTTACCAAAAATACCAGATGGTTTGAATAACAATACTAATATTAATATCGCAAAAGCTGCTGCATCACGGAATGTAGAAGATATAAAACCGGATACTAAAGCTTCTATTACACCTAAAACAATACCACCAGTCATAGCTCCTGGGATACTACCGATACCACCTAATACAGCGGCAACGAAAGCTTTAAGCCCTGGCATAATCCCCATAAGTGGGTCAATAGAGTTATAATATACACCTACTAAAACACCACCAGCGGCAGCTAATGCTGAACCAATACCAAAAGTAAAAGAAATTACTCTATCTGCATTTATACCCATGAGTTGAGCTGTTTCTGTATCAAAGGATACAGCACGCATAGCTTTACCCATTTTAGTTTTCTGTACAATATAAGTGAGTAATACCATCAAAATTACAGTAATAATAAAAATTAATAATTGCTGTCCATTAATTACAAATGAACCAATATTTAAAGATAAGGAATCAATAACATTTGGAAAAGTTCTTGGTGTTGGTGAAACAAAATACATACTTGTATATTCAAGGAAAAATGAAACCCCAATAGCTGTTATTAATAGTGATATACGTGGAGCTTTACGCAATGGTTTATACGCTATTTTTTCTACTAAAATTCCTAAAAGACCAGTAACAACCATAGATATGATAAGTGCTGGAATAATTGTCATCTTAGTCATTGTTACAGCATAAAAGCCTACATACGCACCAACCATATAAATATCACCATGGGCAAAGTTTATCAACTTGATAATACCATATACCATGGTATAACCTAAAGCAATCAATGCATAAATACTACCTAAGGAAATACCATTGATTAATTGCTGTATTAATTGCTCAAAAAAATCCATCTTACTTTCCTCCTTCACAAAGAAAGGCCGCAAAATTGCGGCCCTTTCACCTAGTATAATCAGCCTTCTGCTGTTGTTGGTGTAACTCTTTGTTTAAGAACTTTATTACCATCTTTCATTTCAATAATGAAAGCATTTTTGATCAAGTTGTGATTTTCATCAACAGTAAGTTTACCTGTACCAACTTGTAAATCTTTAGTTTCTGCTAATGCTTTCTGAATTGCTTCTGGATCTGTGCTACCTGCACGTTTTATAGCATCAACGAGCATTTTACCTGCATCATAACCAAGAGCAGCAAATACACCTGGAGCATGACCATATTCTTTTGTGAATGCATCTACAAAAGCTTTAGCATCTGGATCTGTTTCAGTATAGTGAGTGATGAAGTAAGTATTATTAAGTGCATCTGCACCAGCGATATCTACTACTTTTGTATCATCCCAACCATCTGTACCTAAAATTGGTTGTGTAATACCAAGTTCACGTGCTTGTTTTACAATTTTACCAACTTCTTCATAGTAAGCAGGAATATAAATTATATCTGCATTTGCTGTTTTAATATTTGTAAGAGTTGCTTTAAAGTCTTGGTCTTTAGCTACAAAAGCTTCTTCCATTACGACTTTACCGCCTAAAGCTTCAAATTTATTTTTAAATACTTCAGCTAAGCTCTTAGAATAATCTGTACTAGAGTCTAAATAAATAACAGCTGTTTTAGCTTTTAATTCGTTAGCTGCAAAAGCTGCCATTGTATTACTTTGTAATGGGTCAATGAAGCAACCACGGAATACAAATGGTTTAACTTGACCATTTTCTACTGTAATATCAGGGCTTGTTGCATCAGGTGCGATAATTGGCACTTTATTTTCAGTTGCTACCTGAGATTCAGCTTGTACCGCACCAGAAGTTGCAGGTCCTACGATAGCTACAACTTTATCATCAGAAATAAGTTTTGTAGCTGCGTTAGCTGCTTCAGCAGGGTCTGATTTATTATCAGCTTCAACTAGAGTAATTTTTTTACCATTAATTCCACCGGCGTCATTAGCTTCTTTGATAGCTAATTTCAAACCTTCTAATGTTGTTGTACCATAGTTGGCAACATTACCAGTCATTTCAAAATTGGCACCGATTTTAATTTCATCACTATTTGCTGCTTCTTCACCGCCACAACCAGCGAAAATGCTACCGAACATTGTCATACCAAGAAGTAATCCTGCTATGCGCAAACGTTTTTTAGAAAAATTCATTATGATTCCTCCCAGCATAGGCCTAAAATATAATTATTATAATTCCTTTATGTAGGTCTTAGTCTTGATGTTGTTTATTATACTTTACAAGTTTACAACAGTCAAGTACCTAATTTAAAAATTTTATATTTTTTATCTTTTAATAAGCAATAAATAATATGTACTATCTAGTAAATATATCCTTATTTTTTACACTAAAAATAATTTATTTACAATAAATTCCCTATTTCTTAATTATATATTTAAATCTGTTACCTTTAAATATATATATTTATGTATATTATTACAGGACATTTAATTATAATGCTTAATTATGATGCTTATTTTAATAAACTTCTACCACTCTATCATTACTTATGATAGAATAAAAAGACAGTACTATTTTTTTATAGGAGGATTTAAATTGTCGGAATTACAAACTGAAATTCAAAAACGACGTACTTTTGCGATTATCTCTCACCCAGATGCTGGTAAAACTACTTTAACTGAAAAATTATTGCTCTATGGAGGTGCAATCCATTTAGCAGGTTCTATAAAATCCCGTAAAACTCAACGTCATGCTGTTTCTGACTGGATGGAAATTGAAAAACAGCGTGGTATTTCTGTAACTTCTAGTGTGCTTCAATTCGATTATGCTGGTTGCCGTATCAATATCCTTGATACTCCAGGTCACCAAGACTTCAGTGAAGATACTTATCGTACACTCATGGCTGTAGATAGTGCTGTCATGATTATCGACGTAGCCAAAGGTGTCGAAGCACAGACAAAAAAATTATTCAAAGTTTGTAAACAACGTCATATTCCAATTTTTACATTTGTTAATAAACTTGACCGTTTTGGTAAAGCTCCACTTGAATTAATGGAAGAAATCGAAGATGTTTTAGGTATTCGCTCTTATCCAATGAATTGGCCTATCGGTACAGATGGTCATTATAAAGGTATTTATCACCGCGAAACTGAAAAAGTGGAATTATTCAGTGAAGATACATCTCATGGTCAAGAAGAACGTGAATCTGTAATTTTTGATTTAAAAGATCCAAAAGCTAAAGAAATCATTGGCGACACTGATTATCAAGCTTTATTAGATGATATTGATTTACTTGATGTTGCTGGTGAACAGTGGTCTATGGACAAAGTAAATAAAGGTGAATTGACACCTATGTTCTTTGGTAGTGCCATGACTAACTTCGGTGTACGTGGTTTCTTAGAAGAATATCTTCGTCTTGCACCAGCTCCTCAGCCTCGCATGAGCTCTGATGGTCTTATCAGCCCTGAAGATGAAAAATTCTCTGGCTTCATCTTCAAAATTCAAGCTAATATGAACCCTGCCCATCATGATAGATTATCCTTTATTCGCATTTGCTCTGGTAAATTCGAACGTGGTATGAGCGTTTATCATATGCAAGGTGGCAAAGCTGTAAAACTTTCTCAGCCACAACAATTCTTAGCTCAAGACCGTCAAATTATTGATACTGCATACCCTGGAGATATTGTTGGTTTATTTGACCCTGGTATTTTCGGTATCGGCGATACACTTTGTATGCCTTCTCACAAATTCAAATTTGCAGATTTTCCTGTATTCCCACCAGAAAGATTTGCTCGTGTTTCTGCTAAAGATACTATGAAACGCAAACAATTCGTAAAAGGTATCATGCAGCTTACACAAGAAGGTGCTGTACAATTATTCCAACAAGCAGGTGCTGGTATGGAATCTTATATTGTTGGTACTGTAGGACAATTGCAGTTTGATGTATTAGAATACCGCTTAAAAAGCGAATATAATACAGAAATAGTCATGAATATGCAACCATTTGAAGTTGCTCGTTGGCTTCGCTTCAAAGATAATCGTCCTGTAACTCCAGAATCTCTCCGTGGTGCTGACCGTGGAATGTTCGTATATGATATGAAAGATCGTCCTGTACTTCTTGTAAACAACGAATGGGCATTAGGCTGGATTCAAGATAATAATCCAGATTTAGAAATGTTCCCTGTACCACCAGAAAAACAAGATGCTGAAGACGATATGAAATAATTTAATAAATAAAAAAACGACTACGCTTAAATGCTTAGTCGTTTTTTTTGTCAAAATATAATTGTTTTATATGTTTGGCAATCTCTTGTAAATTATTTGGCACAAGTTCGATATTATAGCCAATGAATAATGGTGATGTTGCAAATCTAGGCATTATTTTTACATGTATATTGCCTTCAATTAAATAGAAGAATAAATTATAACTGCTACAATTTACACTGAAATGATTCATGATATAATCGACGCCTATCTGCACAAATTCAGCTAAAGTATCGATATCATTTAGACCTTGCATAATAACATTGACTTCTGTAAATCCCACACGTGGCTTTGTAGACAAGTTCATAACTACATTATTTTTTTCTGCAATTTTAATGCCTTCAAATTGGCGCTTATCACACATATTTTTAAACTCTAAATTTTTAATGCCCACAATTTGCATATGTGGATGACGCATAGTTCCACCAGATAAAGGCCCATGATTTTTGAAAAAAAGTACTGTTTTATATTTTTTACTATTAATGATATTGAGCCAGTGATTTATACTAAAATGCATAAGTTCTTGCATATGCTCTAAAGTATAATCTGGAATATCTGCATTACATTCACTGCCTTCAATAATTAATAATTGATAAGCTTCTTGTAAAACTTGATATTTATTTTCTAATAATATCATATCATTTTTTATTTCTATGATATTTTTTAAACTTTTCACATCACAAAATGGACAAGCAACTTCTCTATGTACAATATTTTCAGGTTTTGATTTACCAATATTTATATCAAATCCTAGATAATTATACTCCATAAAAATTTTCCTTTCTTTTTTTATTTTACTTAAACTCATTCAATGCTTACTTAATCCTAGCTTTATAGCTATAAAAGTAAAATATACTAGCATAGTTTTACGATAAATGCTATAATTTTCTAGTATAATTACTTTTTTAAGCTGTATTTACTATTATACAGTCTTTTCAATTAAAAGAAAATGATGTTTTAAAGCAGGTGTTTTCCATTAACGAACAAGATAATACTTCAAAAAAATCTCATAAAGCTGAAAGCTTTTTAAAAGGAACTTTTATATTAACAGTCGCTAGCTTAGTAGTTAAAGTTATCGGCTCATTAAACTGGATTTTTGTTTCCCGCGTTTTAGGCGGTGAAGGTATCGGTCTTTATCAAATGGCTTTTCCTATTTATTTTTTAGCCTTGACCGTTTCTTCTGCAGGTGTTCCTGTAGCTATTTCTATTATAACAGCTGAAAGAGTTGCCTTAAATGATATTTTTGGGGCAAAACGCATTTTTCGCATTTCCATGTGCTTTATGTTCTGCACTGGTTTATTTTTTAGTTTGCTGACCTATTTCGGTGCTCAATGGCTCATAGATTGGCAATTTGTGCGTGACCCTCGTGCATATTATTCTATTATTGCACTTGCTCCAGCTGTATTCTTTGTTACTATCTTAGCTAGTTCTCGAGGATATTTACAAGGTTGGCAACGCATGACACCAACTGCTGTATCACAGATTGTTGAACAGATATTCCGCGTTGTAACCATGATTTTATTTGCTCAACTCCTCTTACCTTATGGACTTGAATATGCTTCAGCCGGTGCTTCCTTAGGTGCCTTAGCTGGTGCTATTACTGGTGTCATGGTTTTAGTTTATTTCCACATAAAATTAGAAAAAGATATTGTCAAAAACTACGGTAATGAATTAAAACCGGTAAATGATGCTCAAACAGCTTCTGTCTGGAAAATTATTAAACGTATCTTTGTATTGGCACTTCCAGTTTCTGCTGCTAGTATCATGCTTCCGATTGTATCTAATCTTGATTTATTAATCGTACCAGCTCGTTTGGAAGTAGCTGGTTATAGCGTAAATGAAGCTACAGAATTATTCGGTTATTTGACTGGTATGGCTGTGCCACTTGTTAATCTTTCCACTATTTTAACAGCTTCTCTTGCTGTAAGTATCGTACCTGCTATCTCTGAAGCTCGTACGTTAAAAGATAAAACACGTTGTTTCAATCAAACAGCAGCTGCTATGCGTATTTCAAACTTTATCTGTTTCCCTGCATTTGTAACAGTTATGATGTTGGCTGTGCCTATCTCAACTTTAATCTACAATGCACCTGGAGCAGGCCCTGCTGTTTGGGTTTCATCCTTTAGTATAGTATTACTTGGGCTTCATCAAGTTACTACTGGCGTTCTTCAAGGACTTGGACACCCTACTATTCCAATGATTAATATGGTTATCGCTGCCATTGCTAAAGTTATTTTAAACTGGGTATTAACAGCACAGCCTTCACTCGGCATCATGGGTGCTGCATGGGCTACTGTTGCTGATATCGGTATTGCAGCTTTAATCAATCTATATTTCTTATACAAATATATCAATTATAAAATTGAAATCATGCAATTATTAAAAACTATTGTTTCTGCTGCTATCATGGCTGGTATTATTCATTTTGGCTATGAATTCTTATTATATGAAACAGCAAGCAATGCTTTAGCTACTTTTGCATCTTTATTCGTTGGTATGTTCTTCTATATTATTGTCTTAATTTTAATCGGTGGTATCATGGAATCAGATATCGAACGCATTCCTATGATTGGTGCCCCTAGCATTCGTTTCTTCAAAAAAATTGGTGTTTTAAAAAATTAATGGAGAGATTATAAAATGAAAAAATTTCTATTGGCATATAATCCAGTTTCTGGTGATGCCATGTTTAAGAAAAAATTAGACGATATTATCAATCAATTTCAAAGTCGTGATTGTATCATCATGCCTTACCGCACTAAAAAAGAAAGTTTTGACCCTTTCTTTGCTAATTGCGTACGCAATGTAAATGCCGATGGTATCATTGCAGCTGGTGGCGATGGTACTTTGCATAAAATAATCAATATGACCTTAAAAGAAAATCTTGACGTACCTGTAGGTATTATTCCCAGTGGTACATCTAACGATTTTGCTTCTCATCTTGGTATTGATGCCAAATTCGATGAATATATCAATAGTATCATCACTGGAAAAACTCAATATGTAGATGTTGGCTCTATTGGTGATGAATACTTTATCAATGTAATCAGTGCTGGTATGATGACAGGTGTTGCTCATGAAGTTGATACTCGTCTTAAAAATACTTTTGGTAAATTAGCTTATTATTTCCGTGGACTTGGTGAACTTCCTAGATTTCGCGGTTTAGATTTCACAATTGAAGCTGATGGTGAAATCATCAAAGAAAAAATCTTCTTTGTGTTAGTTGTTAATTCACCTGTTGTAGCTAGCTTCAAAAATATATCTATGGACGCTAAAATCAATGATGGCAAATTAGATATGATATTGTTAAAACAATGTAATATTCCTGAATTGATGAAAATTGTAGCTGATACAGTAGCAGGAAAAACATCTTTTGATAATAAAAATATCATCTACAAACAAGCATCTTATTTCAAATTCTCTTGCCCTGATCGTGTTGAAAGTGATTTAGATGGTGAACTTGGCCCTATATTACCACTAGAAATTCATACAATTTCTAATAAATTAAAAATGTTTGTCTTATAAAATAAACAAAATGCACTTTAAAAGTTGGATATCAATCTAACAATTAAAGTGCATTTTTTTATGCATAATAATATATAATTATCCCAATTTATTTTTATATTATTTTCATAACAAAAAAGAGAAGAATATAAATTCTTCTCTTTAAATTTAGCTATTATTTTTAAACTTCCATGATAATTGGTAAAATCATTGGACGGCGACGTGTTTTTTCATAAAGATATCTGCCAATAGCTTCGCGAATGTCATTTTTTATTACAGACCATTCTGTAATATCGTTATCTAAGCAATGTTCAATAGCAGAAGTTACTCTTTCTTTTGCTTCTTCCATCAAAGCTTCTGATTCTCTAACATAGACAAAACCACGAGATACGATATCTGGGCCAGCTGCGATAAAGCGACCTTCTTTATCCATAGTAACAACTACGATTAAGATACCATCTTGAGATAATTGACGGCGGTCACGAAGTACGATATTACCTACATCACCAACACCAAGACCATCAATCAATACTTTACCAGAAGTTACTTTACCTACTACTTGACCTTTATCACGTGTAAATTCTAAAACTTGTCCAATTTCGCTGATGAAAATATTTTCTTTTGGCATACCAATACTTTCAGCTAATTTAGCATGCTTTACGATATGATGATATTCACCATGTACAGGTATGAAAAATTTAGGACGAACTAAATTATGCATTAATTTTAATTCTTCTCTACTAGCATGACCTGAAACGTGAATTCCTTCATCACGTCCATAGATAACATCAGCACCTTGTTTTAATAAATTATCTATTGTTCTTGATACTAATTTTTCATTTCCAGGAATAGGTGTAGCTGAAATAATAATTGTATCACCTGGCACAATGCCTACTTTGCGATGATTTGCTGTAGACATACGAGTGAGTGCTGACATTGGTTCACCTTGGCTACCTGTAGTGATTATTACCACTTGGTTCATTGGATAATTATTAATTTCATCAATGTCGATTAACATATCTTCAGGCATATTTAAATAACCTAATTTAATAGATATATTTACTACATTTATCATGCTACGGCCTAAAATAGCTACTTTACGATTATATTTAATAGCTGTATCTACTACTTGTTGTATGCGATGTACATTTGAAGAAAAAGTCGCGATAATTATGCGATTTTTAGCTTTACGGAAAGCTTTTTCAAAGGCGATACCTACTGTACGTTCACTTGGTGTATGCCCTTCGCGTTCTGCATTTGTACTATCAGCTAATAATACTAAAACGCCTCTATTTCCTAAATCAGAAAAAGCTCTAAAATCAGTCATTTTACCATCTACGGGCGTATAATCAAATTTAAAATCCCCTGTGTGTACAATCATACCTATAGGAGTTTTAATAGATAAACCACATGCATCAGCAATACTATGATTTACACGTATAAAACCAACAGTAAAGCAACCTGCACTTATTATATCTCCATGATATACAGGATGAAGATTACTAGAATCCACTCCATTTTCTTTTAAACGACCTTCTAAAATTCCTAAAGTTAAACGTGTACCATAAACTGGTATATTAGGAATTTGACGTAAGACATAAGGTAATGCTCCGATATGGTCTTCATGACCATGTGTGAGCACAATAGCCTTTATCTTATCTTTATTTTCTAATAAATACGTAATGTCAGGAATAACTAAATCTATACCTAGCATTTCTTCCTCAGGGAACATCAACCCAGCATCAATAACGATAATATCATCACCGTAACGTACAACGGTCATATTTTTACCAATTTCGCCAAGTCCACCCAAAGGAATTATTTGCAATTTTTGAGCTTCCTTTGCCAAAAAAAAAGCACCTCCAAATTTATATTTATATATATATTTATTTTTTAGTATTCATTATTATTGTAAATTTAAACGTAAATCCGTCCCGTACAGATGACCTTTGATAAATAATATATATACACCGAAACATTTAATACTAGAATTAATTATATAACTAAATTCATTCTTTGTAAAGAAGCCCCTGCATTATCAATGTCTTTTGGTTATAAATCATAACTACATATCAATTCGTATTTTTATTAATCTAAAAGAAATTCACTAAATACTTGATTGCCAAATTTCATGCCTTTGGAGGTTAAATAAATATACTTTTGAGTATTAATTATCAAGTCATCTTTTTCTAGATTTGGCAAAATTTCGCCGTATAAATTTTCTATATCTGTATTAAATTTTTGCTTAAAAATTTCTTTATCTATGCCTTTAGCCATGCGCAGACCTAAAAAACAAAATTCTTCAATATGTGCTTTTTCATCTACTATTTCCTCATTGATAAACGGCAATATTTTTTGATTGCATTTTTTTATATATTCATCTATGTCAAAAGGATTTTGCACACGTTTTTGATTATAATATCCATGAGCGCCTGCTCCTAATCCTAGATAAAATTTATCTTGCCAATAAGCTAAATTATGTCTACTTTCATAACCCGTCTTCGCAAAATTAGATATTTCATAACGATTATAATTATATTTAGGCAATTGCTCTGTCAAATAATCATACATCATTTCACTTTCGTCTTCTGATGGCAATATCAATTTCCCTTGGTCATATAATCTGCCAAAAACGGTATTTTCTTCTATTTGTAAACCATAAATAGAAATATGTTGTATATTTTTATTCACTGCCCAAGATACAGCTTCTTTGAGCATTTCTAAAGTTTGCCCAGGTAATCCATACATCAAATCCACACTTATATTCTTAAAACCTATTTTTTGAGCCATTTCTATAGCCATATCAGCTTCTTTAATCGTGTGAATTCGTCCTATTTTTTGCAATAAATCATCTTGTACTGCTTGTACACCAAAACTCAATCTATTAATTCCATTTTGATAAAGATACTGTAATTTTTGCTCATCTACAGTTCCTGGATTTGCTTCCAAAGTTATTTCTATATCAGAATTTAAAGCAAAATTTGCCTTTACAGTATTTAATGCTCGTATAATTAAATTTGGTGGCAAAATCGAAGGAGTTCCGCCACCAAAATAAATTGTATCAATACAAATATCAGGAAATAACGCTTGATACATGGTTATTTCCTGACAAAGTGCATTTATATACTGTTCATATAAAGTTTCATCTACTTTTTTTGCAGTTGAAGCAAAATCGCAGTAAAAACATTTTTGTTTACAAAATGGAATATGAATATATATGCCAAATCCCATTAGTCTATTTTTAAAATCGCCATGAAAGCTTCTTGTGGAACTTCTACAGAACCTACGGCTTTCATACGTTTTTTACCTTCTTTCTGTTTTTCTAATAATTTACGTTTACGTGTGATATCCCCACCATAACATTTTGCAAGTACGTCTTTACGCATAGCACGTACATTTTCACGAGCAATAATTTTATTGCCCACTGCTGCCTGAATAGGAATTTCAAACATCTGACGTGGAATTATAGTTTTTAATTTTTCCGCTAATTGACGACCACGAGCTGCTGCTTTATCTACATGAACAATAGTGGATAGAGCATCTACAGGGTCTCCATTTAACAAGATATCAAGTTTTACTAATTTAGATGTCTGATAATCTGTCATTTCATAATCAAGTGAAGCATATCCACGAGTAGCAGATTTTAATTTATCAAAATAATCATAGATAATTTCACTAAGTGGAATGTGATAAATTACCATTACACGATTTACATCAAGATAATCCATAGTTTTGAATACGCCACGTTTTTCTTGAGAAATCTCCATTACAGGTCCCACATAATCATTAGGTACGATTACAGTAGCTTTTACATAAGGTTCTTCAATATGTTCAATCTCTGTAGGCGATGGCATAGAAGCTGGATTATCAATTTTTACCATTTCTTTATTAGTTTTATATACATGGTAAATAACGCTTGGTGCTGTAGTTATGAGTTTTAATTTATATTCACGTTCTAAACGTTCTTGAATAACGTCCATGTGTAAAAGACCTAAGAAACCACAACGATAACCAAAGCCTAAAGCAATAGAAGTTTCTGGTTCAAAAGTGAGTGCAGCATCATTTAATTGTAATTTTTCTAAAGCATCTTTTAAATTTTCATAATCAGAGCTATCAACTGGATATAAACCACAATATACCATTGGTGTTACACCACGATAACCTGGTAATGCTTCACTAGCTGGATTATTAGCATCAGTAATAGTATCACCAACGCGAACATCACGCACATTTTTAAGGCTACCAGCGACAAATCCTACCTCACCAGTTTCTAACATATTGATATTGACTGGCTGTGGTCTAAAGCAACCGATATCTGTAACTTCAAATTCTTTACCTGTTGCCATCATTTTTAATTTCATACCAGGTTTAATAGAACCATCAATTACGCGAATATGAGCGATTACACCTTTATAAGCATCAAAATAAGAGTCAAAAATAAGTGCTTTTAATGGTTTATCATTATCATCTGGTGGAGCAGGAATTTTTTGTACAATCTGCTCTAAAATTTCTTCAATACCAATTCCTGCTTTTGCACTTGCAAGCACTGCATCAGAAGTATCTAAACCAATGATATCTTCAATTTCTTGTTTTACCATTTCAGGTTCAGCACTTGGTAAATCAATTTTATTGATTACAGGAATGATTTCTAAATCATGTTCTAAGGCTAAATAAACATTTGCCAAAGTCTGAGCTTCTACACCTTGAGTAGCATCTACAACTAATAACGCACCTTCACAAGCTGCCAAACTACGAGATACTTCATAGTTAAAGTCAACGTGACCTGGTGTGTCAATTAAGTTTAATTCATAGATTTCGCCATCTTTTGCTTTATAGTGTAAACGCACAGTCTGTGCTTTAATTGTAATTCCACGTTCACGCTCTAAGTCCATGCTATCTAAAACTTGAGATTCCATTTCACGTTCAGTGAGCGTACCTGTATATTCAATTAATCTATCTGCCAAAGTAGATTTACCATGGTCGATATGAGCAATAATCGAAAAATTTCTAATATGTTTTGCGTCCAACGTTGTTCCTCCATTAATTATTTTATTGTTATAATTATATCATTTAGTAGAAGTTTCTAGCAATAGCTATACCTATAGCCTATATAAAAGATAAATAATATTATATAAAAAAACTAGGAAGAATATCCTCCCTAGTTTTTATTTTCATCTAAATATTTCACATCAAATAATAAATTGCAAATTACATATAAGATTGAATTGTGGAAATCAAACCATATAAAAATGCCACTAAAGCAATACCTTTATAAACTAAAGTACTTTTAATTTGATTGCGGAATAATAACAATAATACTGTTATCATGAATGGTGGGCAAATTGTTGTCAAAATTGGTACTGCTACTTCAATAATTGTTGTCAAACCTAAATTACAAAGAGAAATACTAATTAATGTATTGATAACAACCCATACAGGATATTTAATTTTTTTGTTTGTAAAATCTTCAAAGAAACAAGCTGTGGAACCGATAAGACCTACAGCAGTAGTCAAACAAGCAAAACCTACGATTATACCTAAAATAACCATACCTGTATGACCCATTAAATGATTTGTAATAGCTACAATAAGTTGTGCTTGGTTGAGATTGCTACTGCCTAAAACAATGCTAGAAGTAGCACCCAAATAAGCTAAACCACCATAAATCAAAGATAATAAAATACCGGCAACAATACAAACACCAATGATTGCTTTTATCTGAGATTTACGTTCTACATATCCTTTTAAACGCAAAGTATTGAGCATTACAAGACCAAACCCAGATACAACTAAGATATCCATTGTTTGATAACCAGCGATAATACCATCTTCAGCAACTGTTTGAGATACTGGAGCTGCGATTTCACCAATAGGGCTGAGGATACCTGCGATAATCAAAATAAATGTACAAATAATGAGTACAGGTGTTAAAAATTTACCGATTATATCAACAAAACGTGTAGGGCGAATAGTAAAAGCAAATACTATACCAAAGAAAATAATAGAGAACACAAATAAGGAAATCTTATCTGTAAATGGCGCAATACTCATTTCAAAAGTAGTCGCTGCTGTTCTTGGTGGAGCAATCAATACACCTGTACATAATACAGCTGCTACATTTAAAATCATGCCTGGAATTTTACCTACAACACTTTCTAAGGCTTTAATACCGCCGCCACCATAAACTATAGTAAATATTCCGATACAAGATAAAAATACATCAATAAATATGAAACATAAGAAACCTGTTAACCACTCTGTTCCAGAGGTCATACCTAAATATGGAGGAAATATTACATTTCCTGCACCAAAAAACATTGCAAATAATGCAAAACCCGTTACAACTACATCACTAATTTTTACTTGCATAATAAAATCCTTTCTTTTAATGTATTACGATTATAGTCATATTTTTATATTATATAGGCAAAATAAAATATACACAATACAAAAAATGTAAATTTGTATATTTTTTAAAAAATATACAAATTTACATTTTTTCATTTTATTGATTAATTTACGATAATCCTATTTGACATACTCCCCATGCCTAAAGGCAGGGGATTCTTGGATACAAACGATACTTGCCTACTAAAATAGCAGGTCTTACTATATC
>NZ_CFQVBI010000077.1:0-24517 GCF_986095205.1 Megamonas sp.
CAGTTTCTTTATCTACACCATAAGGAATAATTTTAAAATATTTACCAGAAATATTTACAGGGCTACCATGTGTTAAATGACCACCATCTGTAAGGTTCATACCTAAAATAGTATCTCCTGGCTGTAGCAAAGCAAAATATACTGCTGTATTTGCTTGTGCTCCGGAATGTGGTTGTACATTTGCATATTCTGCACCAAATAATTTTTTAGCACGATCTATAGCTAATTGTTCTACAACATCAACATATTCACAACCGCCATAATAACGCTTACCTGGATAACCTTCTGCATATTTATTTGTAAGTACACTACCTTGAGCTTGCATAACAGCTTTACTTACAATATTTTCTGAAGCGATCATTTCCAATTTATCACGTTGACGAGAAAGTTCTTTGTTGATGGCTTCTTGTATTTCTGTATCAACAACATCTAAATTTTTCAATAAATCCATATAATTATTCCTCCACCTAAAGGGTTATTAATTATTTATAATAATTAATTTTAGAGATTGATTTTATTATTTTGCTTCTAAAGCCATGATTTTATTTACACGACGTTCATGACGACCGCCAGCAAATTCAGTTTTCATCCATGTACGCACAATTTCATCTGCAATTTCAAAACCAGTTGTACGTCCACCCATTGCTAAAACATTAGCATTATTATGTTCACGAGACATTTTTGCTGTATATGTTTCATGGCAAAGAGCAGCTCTAATACCTTTGATTTTGTTTGCAGCAATAGAAATACCAATACCTGTACCGCAAAGTACAATACCTCTATCAGCTTCGCCATTAGCTACTGGTGTACAAACTTTTTCAGCGACATCTGGATAATCTACAGATTCTGTGCCAAAAGTTCCTACATCTTCTACTTCTACTTCAGCAAATTCTTCTTTTAATACTCTTTTTACTTCTTCTTTTAAATCCACAGCACCGTGGTCACTACCAATAATTAATTTCATCTTAATCGACTGTATCCAGTCTTTCCCTCCTTATAGCTTTAATAGCTAAAGCTCAATTATTTCATACTATGATTATTTTATCATAATACAAAAGTTAATCAAAGGATTAAATAAAAATACTATTAAAGCCACTAGCCTTATGAAGTCTATTCATAATAGCAAGTCCTATGCCTTTATCTGTTGTACCTTGCGCTAAAATTATGTCTACATCTTTATCATCAAAATAGCGCAAACCTTCATATATTGCACTAGCTATTTGCGCTAAATTTTCTTGACTACCATAGGAAAAAGTATTTTGATGATTTAATTCATTAGCCACTTCATCACTTACAAGTAAGCCAACTTTTTTTCCTTCATTTTCATACTTATGCAAAATTTCTTTTATTGATGATGACATCTTTTTGTTATCACCTTCAATTAAAATCATATCTACTTTAGGTGCATAATGTTTATATTTCATGCCCGGAGCTTTTGGTACTACATTAGCTCCAACAATAGCTTTATCAATTTTTACTACAGGGAAAATTTCTTCTAACATTTCTTTAGTAATAGCCCCTGGTCGTAAAATGATAGGAACATCTTCTGTACAATCTACAATTGTAGACTCTACACCAAATTGGCAAGCTCCCCCATCTAAAACCATATCTATTCTACTTTGTAAATCCTTATAAACAGCTTGTGCTGTTGTTGGACTTGGTCTACCTGAAATATTGGCACTTGGTGCTGCTATTGGTGTATCAGCATATTTAATCAAAGCTCTAGCTATATCATTATCTGGCATACGTACTGCTATAGTATCAAGACCACCAGTTACTGCTTTTGGTACGATATCGCTTTTCGGTAAAATAATCGTGATAGGGCCTGGACAAAAAGCAGTCATTATCTTTTTTGCCATTGGTGTTACTTCGCTCACAATGCGACCTAACATTTTTTGGTCATTGATATGCAAAATTAAAGGATTATCTGATGGTCTTCCTTTAGCTAAATATATATTTTTAGCTGCCACTTCGTTTAAACCATCTCCGCCTAATCCATATACTGTTTCTGTTGGAAAGGCTACTAAACCACCATCTTTTATACATTGCCCAGCTCTTTTTAAAGCTTCATCATCTATTGAATTTATTTTTATTAATTCTGTTTCCATGCCAATACCACCCTGTCAATACCTGCATAATCCTTGATGATTTCTATATTTTGCCAACCATTATCTATTGCCATCTGTTTCACAGGTTCAGCTTGATAAATACCTATTTCCACAGCCATAAAACCACCATCTTTCAAATATTTCATGCCTTGAGTAAATAATCTTTGATAAAAGCTCAACCCATCTTTATTATCTGTAAGTGCCGATAATGGTTCATAATCTTTAACATCAATTTCTAAAGTTGCTATATCCTTCTGCGGAATATATGGCGGATTAGATACAATCACGTCAAAAACTTTATCTTTTACTGGCTCAAATAAATCGCCTACAAAAAATTCACATCTATCATCTACTTGCAAATTCTGAGCATTTTCTTTAGCTACAGCTACAGCATTCGCAGAAATATCCACTGTAAAACCTTTTGCTCTAGGCAAATTTTTGAGTAAAGATAAAATAATTGCTCCACTACCTGTGCCAATATCTACAATATCATAACTTTGTTTATCACCAAAATTTTCATTTACTTTAGCTATAGTATTTTCTACTAAAATTTCAGTATCAGGTCTAGGTATCAAAGTATCTTTTGTAACTTTAAAATCAAATCCCATAAATTCTCTTTGACCTAAAATATAAGCTACAGGTATATGGCGAGCTCTTTTAGCTACATATTCACGAAATTTTGCCAATTCTTTTGCTTCCATAGGCTCATCAAAATGCACATACAAATAAATTCGCTTCTGTCCCAAAACATGAGACAGAAGCACTTCAGCATCAAGACGAGCAGACTTTATACCCTTTGATTTAAAATAATTAATTGTCCAATTCAACAAAGAACTTATAGTCCATACATCTCTTGATTTTTCCATATTATTTTACCTGTTTTAATCTTTCAGTTTGATCAGCAGTTATAAGTGCATTGATGATTTCATCAATTTCACCATTTAAAACAAAATCTAATTTATGAAGTGTAAGTCCAATACGGTGGTCTGTTACACGACCTTGAGGGAAGTTATATGTGCGGATACGCTCACTTCTATCGCCTGAACCTACTTGAGATTTTCTATCTGCTGCGATTTCATTATTTTGTGCTTGTTGAGCTTGTTCTTGTACTTTTGCACGAAGTACTCTCATCGCTTTTTCTTTATTTTTAAGCTGAGATTTTTCATCTTGACATTGTACTACGATACCAGTTGGGATATGAGTAATACGTACAGCTGTTTCTGTTCTGTTTACATACTGACCGCCAGCACCACTAGCACAATAAGTATCAATACGCAATTCATTTGCTTTAATATCTACTTCTACATCTTCAACTTCTGGTAAAACTGCTACTGTAACGGCTGAAGTATGCACACGTCCAGAAGACTCAGTCTGTGGTACACGCTGTACACGATGAGTACCACTTTCATATTTTAATTTACTGTAAGCACCATAACCATTGATACAGAAAGATACTTCTTTAAATCCGCCAAGTTCTGTAGGATTTGCATCAAGCATTTCAACTTTCCAGCCCTGCATTTCTGCATAACGAGAATACATTCTGAATAAATCACCAGCAAAAAGAGCAGCCTCTTCGCCACCTACACCACCACGGATTTCCATGATAACGTTTTTACTATCATTTGGGTCTTTTGGCAATAATAAAATAGGAAACTCGCCTTCTAATACTTCTTTACGTGCAGATAATTCTTTTACTTCATCTTCAAGCATATGTCTCATATCATCATCTATATCTTCATCAAACATAGCTTTATCTTCATCTATTGTTTTGCATATTTTTTTGTATTCACGGAATTTATCCACAAGTTCAGTAAGTGCAGCATGTTCTTGATTATATTTTTGCCATTTTGGCATATCTGCAATAATATCTGGGTCACTAATCAAAGATTCCAATTCTAAATACTTATCTTCAACTGCTTGTAACTTATCTAACAATGCCTTTCCACCTCATTAATTTTATTCAACTAAAAGATTAGCGGTAGGCTAATAAAAACCTTCCGCTAATTTTAATTTACACATTTATTTATTTCTATAATAAAATACTATATCAAATACTAGCATTTACTTTCAAATCATTTAAATTTTGTTTATCTATAGTATCATCATTTTTAGTTTCTACTTTTACTGTTTCTCCTACTTCAATAGCAGCCTTTAGAGATTTTACAGCAACTTCTATCATTGAATCGTCAGGTTCTCTAGTTGTTAGATACTGTAACCACAAACCTGGCAAAGAAATAGCATGTACTATTTTATTTTTAGAACGACCAGCAAAACGAATTAATTCATAAGATATACCTGCTACTACTGGCAATAATAAAACCCTAGAAATAATACGTTCCCAAAGGCTTGGCCAACCTAAGAAAGAAAACATAAAAATGCTGACAATCATAACAATTAATAAAAATGATGTTCCACAACGTGGATGTAATCGAGAAAATTTCTGTACATTTTCTGGTATCAATTCAACGCCAGCTTCATAAGCATGAATTGTTTTATGTTCAGCGCCATGATATTGAAATACTCTTTGAATATCTTTAGCTCTCGATATGCCATATATATATAAGAAGAAAACAATCATGCGGACTAATCCTTCCCATAAATTCATAACCACATGACTATCTGTAGTAATCAAATTAACAGAAGCTGTAGGAATTACTACAAATAATAAAATAGCTGCACATAAAGATATAGCCATAGTAATTGCAATATCTTTATTTGTAAGCTTATCTGCTTCTTCCTCTCCTGCCATCTGTGCTGAATAAGTTAAGGATTTAAGCCCCATAACTAATGACTCACCTAAGGATAATATGCCACGGAAAAATGGCTTTTTAAATATAGGATATTTTTCTGCTAGAGAATTTATTGGTTTTACATCAACTGTAATTACGCCAGAAGGTTCTCTTACTGCTGTTGCCACTTTTTTAGGTCCACGCATCATTACACCTTCAATTACAGCTTGTCCACCTACCATTAATTTTTCTGACACTTAAAATCCACCTACCTTATTTAATTATAAATCTATAATTAGTATTTATTTTTAAATATAAATGAAGCAGAGCATTTCTGCTCTGCTTAGCATTCGTATTTTTATTTTTTGCCATAACGTTTGTTGAATTTTTCAATACGTCCACCAGCTGCCATGTCGCGTTGACGACCAGTGAAGAATGGATGACATTTGGAGCAAACGTCTACACGTAATTCACCTTTAACAGAGCCAGTTTTAAAAGTATTGCCACAACCACAGATAACTGTAGTTTCTTTATAATCAGGATGGATTCCTTGTTTCATTCTGTCGCACCTCACTCTCTGACATTTACTGATTGATTATATCACAGACTTGACATACTTGCAAGCTTTAGTTATACGAACTACATTAGTTTACAATATTTTTTATCAACAATCAATAGTAATTGCAAATATCGTTGTAAATACTTATAATAAAATAAGTTAATTATAAAATCTGATATAATGTTTTTATTTGATAATAGAGAAGGGATAAGTTTTTTATGAAGAAAAATAATAATGATTTGCAACATGTATGTAGTTTTTGTAAACGCAATATAACTATACGTTCCCAATATGATATGCCTATTTATGACCCTCAAACAGGTTTTGCTATCTGTAAAAATTGTATCAAAGATATTTATGGATATATTGTTGAACATGATAAACGTGATGAAAAATCTCAAAATCGCAAATTCGTAAATAGTCTTGATGATATCTTAGCTAAAAATAAACCTCATGTCATCAAAGAATTCTTAGATCAATATATCATCAATCAAGACCGCGCTAAAAAAATATTATCCGTTGCTGTATATAATCACTATAAACGCATGAAATATGGTTATACTCATGATAAACGCGATATGAATATTGAAAAATCTAATGTAATTATGCTTGGTCCTTCTGGTTGTGGTAAAACAGCTATGCTTCAACATTTATCTAAACTCTTAGATATTCCATTTGCTGTAACTGATGCTTCTAGCCTCACAGAAGCAGGTTTTGTCGGTTCTGATGTTGAAGTAGCTGTAAGAAATCTTTACTATGCTGCCGACAAAAATATTGAAAAAGCTGAACATGGTATAATCTATCTTGATGAATTTGACAAAATTGCTCGTAAGTCTGGTGCTAATAACTCTATCACCGCAGATCCTGGTCATGAAGGTGTACAACAAGGTCTTTTAAAAATGATGGAAGGTGGCGTTGTTGAATTCACAGCTCAAGGACAACGTAAACATCCAGAAGCTCCTACTATTAAAGTAGATACTACTAATATATTATTCATTGTTGGCGGTGCGTTCGTCGGCATTGAAGAAATCATCGCCAAACGTTTAAAAACAGATAACAGTGGTATTGGTTTTGGTGCAAATGTTAAAACTAAAAATGATAAACCAATATTTAATGATTTAATCCATAAAGTTCGCCCAGAAGATTTGATAAAATTCGGTATCATTCCAGAAATTATCGGTCGTTTACCTGTTATCTGCACACTTGAAGAACTCACTGAAGATGATTTATTAAAAATCTTAACTGAACCAAAAAATGCACCTGTGCGCCAATATCAAGAATTATTAGCTATGGATAAAGTAAAATTAGAATTTGAACATGATGCACTCTTAGCTGTAGCTAAAAAAGCTATCGAACGCAAAACTGGTGCTAGAAGTCTTCGCGGTATCTTAGAAGATGTTATGCTTGATATAATGTACGAAATTCCTCAATCTGATGAACCTAGAAAAGTTATTATCACCAAAGATTGTATTGAAAATCACACTCAACCTAAAATAGAGCCAATATCTACAGACGATACACAAACAAAATCCGAATAAATTTATATAATAAAACCTCGTTAAAAGCTTTATAATAACTTTTAACGAGGTTTCATTTTTATTTTACTTATTTATTATCTATTATTTTTTTAAAACGGAACCATCATAATATAATGTAGCAAAATAATCTTCAATTGTTTCTGCACGGCGAATTAATTCTACAGAACCATCTTCATGTAATAACAATTCTGCACTGCGCAATTTACCATTATAATTGAAGCCCATTGCATGACCATGTGCACCTGTATCAAACATAACAATGCGATCACCAATATCAATCTTAGGTAATTTACGATCAATAGCAAATTTATCATTGTTTTCACATAAAGAACCAGTTACATCATATACATGATCACAAGGTTCATTTTCTTTGCCAACAACAACAATATGATGATAAGAACCATAAAGAGCTGGACGCATTAGATTTGCCATACAAGAATCTAAGCCAATATAATTTTTATAAGTGTTTTTCTGATGCAATACAGTAGATACAAGATAACCATAAGGACCTGTTATTGCACGACCTGATTCATAAGCAATAGCAGTAGTAGTAAGACCTGCTGGCACTAAAATTTCATCGTATAATTTATGCACGCCTTCACCTAATGCTTCTAAATCTACAGCATTATCTTCAGGACGATAAGGAATGCCAATACCGCCACCTAAATTGATGAATTCAAATTTGATACCTAATTTAGTTGCGATTTCAGCAGCTAAATCAAAAACAATTTTAGCATTTAATAATAAACCTTCAAGTCTAGTTTCATTAGAAATTACCATTGTATGGAGACCAAAACGTTTAACACCTTTATCCATAGCTATTTTATAAGCTTCAAGCATCTGTTCTTTAGTCAAACCATATTTAGCTTCTTCTGGTTTACCAATGATATCATTACCTTCAATTAAATTACCAGGATTATATCTAAAAGACATAACTTGTGGCATACCAGCATTTTTCTCTAAATATTCAATATGTGTAATATCATCTAAATTGATAATAGCACCTAATTCAATAGCTTTTTGAAACTCATCTGCTGGAGTATCATTAGAAGTGAGCATTATTTTTTCACCATGTATACCTGACGCATCTGCAAGTAATAATTCTGGTAAAGAAGAACAGTCTGCACCTGCTCCTTCTTCTTGCATAATCTGTAAAATACGAGGATTTGGTGTTGCTTTTACTGCGAAATATTCTCTAAATTCAGGAGCCCAATCAAAAGCCTTTTTAAAACGGCGGAGATTTGCTCGAATTGCTTTTTCATCATAAATATGGAAAGGTGTTGGATATTTTTTTATAATTTCTTCTAATCTTTCTTGAGAAATAGGAAATTTTTTAATTGCCATTTATTTGCCTCCTGATTTTATATTTATTACATAATCTTTATATCTGTATTCTAAAATTGTTACATGTTAACAGATAATAAGCTGATTATAACATTTATTGAGAACTTTAGTCAATTTATAATTAGAATAAATCCACTAACTTAAAACATAATGAATAAAAAAATATACATGTATACATGATGGATATATATAAAAAAAATTTACAATTTGTAGTATAATCATAAGAGTTCCCATTTAACAGTGTTATTAATCAAATAAATTTTGTCTTTTATATTTAGGAGGAATTTACATATGAGTTTTAGTATGGTTGCATCTCATAGTACAGGAAAAGTTTTGAAAGATGTTATTTTTGGTGCAAGCGCTGCTTGCAATGAAGCTATTCAAAAATATGGAGCAGACAAAGTAACTAATGGTACAATTGGTGCTATTATGGATGATGAAGGCAAACTTATTTGCATTCCTACAGTAGAAAAAGTTCTTCGCTCCTTACCTACAAATGAACTTGCTGCTTATGCTCCTATCATTGGTCTTCCTGCATATCTTGAAGCTGTAAAAAATCTTACATTTGCTGATAATAAACCAGACGGATACCTTGAAGCTGTTGCTACTGCTGGTGGTACTGGTGCTATACATAATACCATTTGGAATTATTCTGAAATTGGCGATAGCGTTTTAACTTCTGATTGGTATTGGGGTACTTATAACGTTTTATGTCAAGAAGCTGGCCGTAAATTAGAAACATATGAACTTTTCGATGAAAATATGAACTATAATATCGAAAGTTTCACAGATAAAGTAAATACTCTTTTAGCTGACCAAGACTCCTTACTTATCATCATCAATACTCCTGCACATAATCCAACAGGATATAGCTTATCTGAAGAAGATTGGGATAAAGTTCTTGATGTTTGTAAAGAACATGCTAAAGGTGGTAACAAAAAAATCACTTTACTTGTAGATATTGCTTATATCGACTATGCTGGTGAAAAAAATGAATGTCGCAAATTCATGAGAAAATTCTCCAATCTTCCTGAAAATATCTTCACTATTTTCGCTTTCAGTATGTCTAAAGGTTATACACTTTATGGTCAACGTACTGGTGCTATGGTTGGTCTTTCTTCTAGCAAAGAACTCACTACTGAATTTTTAAATGTCTGCAAATATACAAGCCGTGCTACATGGTCTAATATCAACCGTGGCGCTATGGCTACACTTGCTGCTATCGATCAAGATAAAACTTTACTTGCTCAATTTGAAGCAGAACGCGATGCTATTTATCAGACTATTAAACAACGTGGTGCAATCTTCATGGAAGAAGCAAAAGCTTGTGGTCTTAAAGCATTACCTTATAAAGCAGGTTTCTTCTTATCCATTCCATCTATCGATCCTGCTGCTGTTTGCGATAAATTACATGACGATTTAATCTTCGCTGTACCATTAAAACGCGGTGTAAGAATTGCAGTTTGCTCTATCTCTGCTGAAAAAATGCATGGTATTGCTCAAAAAACATTAAATGCTTTAAACTTTGTTGAAGGTAAATAATAAAATTTTCACTTCTAATTAAATATAAACAAAAAAGGTAAGTTGCTTTATTAATTATATTAAGTAACTTACCTTTTTTATTGCATATATATTTTTATTTTATTATTAGCTATTTTTTCTGTGAAGGATTAATATGTTCTCTACCATATCTATTCCAACTAATATTATTTTCTTGTCTACCAATCATAGGAACGTCTTGTGTACCACCTATTTGCTCTACATCAAGAAAAAATTCTGTACCGCTTACAATTACATGATATCTTTTTTGTTTCATTATCAATTACTCCTTTATCTCTATCAGCCACCAAACATAGCAAGCATAGTACCTGCAGCCACTGCTGTACCAATTACCCCTGCAACATTTGGACCCATAGCATGCATTAATAAATAGTTACTAGGATTTGCTTTTTGACCTTCAATTTGAGATACACGAGCTGCCATTGGCACAGCGGATACACCTGCTGAGCCAATAAGTGGATTAATTTTGCCACCACTTAATTTACACATTACTTTACCAAATAATACACCAGCTGCTGTACCACCAGCAAATGCAACTAAACCTAAGAAAATAATTTCTACAGTCTGTAAACGTAAAAATTTATCTGCAGACATTGTAAGACCTGTACCTAATGCTAAGAAAATAGTAACTATATTACAAAGTGCATTTTGAGATGTATCAGATAATCTATCTGTAACACCAGATTCACGGAATAAATTACCAAGCATCAACATACCAATTAAGGAAGCGATAGGTGGTAATAATAAGCTTATAATGATTGTAGCCATAATAGGGAATACAATACGTTCAAATCTAGTAACTTCTCTTAACTGACCCATTTTTATAGCACGTTCTTCTTTAGTTGTAAATAAACGCATAATAGGTGGTTGAATAAGTGGTACTAAGGACATATATGAATATGCTGCTACTGCTATAGCACCTAATAAATCTGGAGCTAATTTTGTTGCTAAGTAGATAGCTGTAGGGCCATCAGCACCACCAATAATACCAATAGAAGCTGCTTCTTGAACATTAAAACCAAGTAACATTGCTCCACCTAAAGCCACAAACACACCAAATTGTGCAGCAGCTCCTAACATCAATGTATTAGGATTAGCAATAAGCGGTCCAAAATCAGTCATTGCACCTACACCCAAAAAGATAAGTGGTGGGAAAATTTCCATCTGAATACCTTGACCAATAGCCCACATAACACCTTCATGGAAACCATTATTAGGGAAATTTGCTAATACACAGCCAAATGCAATTGGTGTTAAAAGTAAAGGTTCATAACCTTTACCAATTGCTAAATATAATAAAATAAGTCCAACTACTATCATAGTAATATTTCCCATATTCAAGGCTACATATCCACTATCTGTCCAAACAGATTGAATTGCTACTAAAAAAGCATCCATATTATAATGCCTCCCATTCTTTTATATACTTTCTTTATAGCTCTATGATTATATTGCATAATACTATAATTTTCTTATTGATTTTATTTCAAAATCTTTACATCCATAAGCCATTAAAGAAGTAACTATTATTGCTGCTAAAGTTTTATCTGCCATATCATCTTTAGGCACTTGAACCTGCTCAACTGGCTTTATCGCTTCTTTTTTAGGTTCAGCTTTTTTTATTTTAGTAGGGTCAATGACATGTATTAGCCTAATAAATAAGCCTAGAATATACAATACTGCAAATACTATTGTCATATTAATAACCATGATTAATACAGGATTTGGTGCGTCCATATTTATTCCACCCTTCTGAAATTATATATATTACTAATTCTTTATAAAAAATTTAAATCCTTCTAAGGCGAAAAAATTTTCAAAAATTTTTTAATTTATTGAAAAACAATTACATTGTTTTTGGTTTTCTATTACATTTTGTTATAAAAAAAAAGAGATACCCTTCGATATCTCTTATATACGCTCACGAATTTTATGCAAAGTCACTTGCAAATTCTTTGCCAAAAGTGCTTCTAGATCTTTTAGTTCTGAGCAATCATATTCATATGTTACCTCTGGTATACGATGTAAACGTGCTTCACCAAAAAATTCATCTCTAAAAACATTGTAATAAATAATAAAATTACTTTCTTTACTAAAATCGCAATAATCAATGATAATATATGAACCATTTATTATCTTCACAGGCTCTTTAGGACTGATAAATAATTTAAAACCATCTATTTCTTTTGGTAAATTATCAATATATTCCCAATCCATAATAGCCTTATCTTCAATAATAGAACTTATATGATCTCTATTAAAATGAGAAATATCTCCTAATAGATTATCAAATCGCTCTTTTAGAATTATTTCCAGCTTATCAAGACTTTCAGAAATATACTCTATCGCACAAAATTCTGTAAGACCAATAGTTACCAACAGTTTATATTCTTTTGTTTCTTCATGATAATAAATCGTTGTTTTTCGTTTTAAATCATCATTTTCATAACTATAAATTAAAAATGTATCAGCCACTTCTTGCATCAATATTTTTAATTTAAAATTGTTTTTCTCAGGTGGTAAAGATTGCAAATAAGTCCAGACCGAAACTTCAGCCTGGACTTTTTCTAATTGTTCTTTTTTCATTAAAAATTATTTACCAGTACGACCACGTTTTGTCATAGGTACGTTATCATGGCAAAGTGGGCATTCTTCTGGTTTATAAGTTGTAACATCAAGATGTAAAAGTGCATGAGCAGGAACATCTTCAAATGTAGCTTTACCACCGCTTCTATCTACAAGAAGACCTACACCTACTGGAATAGCACCTTCAGCTTTTACTACATCAATAACTTCTCTTACAGAACCACCAGTTGTAACGATATCTTCAACGATAGCAACTCTTTCACCTGGTTTTAAGCTAAAACCACGACGGAAAGTCATTTTACCATCAACACGTTCTGTGAAAATAGCTCTTGTACCAAGTGCTTTACCAACTTCATGGGCAAGTAAAATACCACCAGTCATAGGGCCTACTACAGTATCAATATTTTTATCAGCAAAATATTCAGCAAGTGCTTTACAAAGCTGTTCTGTGTATTTTGGTTGCTGTAACACATTGAATTTTTCTACATACATTGGGCTATGAAGTCCAGAAGTTAAAAGGAAATGACCTTCCATAATAGCATTAGTTTTTATTAATAATTCTTTTACTTCTTGTTCAGTCATGATTAAGCATTCTCCATTTCTTTTAATATATTTTCAGCAGCTTCCACTGGATTTTGAGCTGCTCTTATTGGTCTGCCTACAACAAGATGAGTAGCACCATCTGCTAAAGCTCTAGCTGGAGTTGCAATTCTGCTTTGGTCATCAATAGAAGCACCAGCAGGACGCACACCTGGTGTTATAATGAGGAAATCTTCGCCACAAGCTTCGCGAATGAATTTTGCTTCTTGTGGTGATGCTACTACACCATCAAGTCCAGCTTCTTTAGTGAGTTTTGCTAAGCGAATTACCTGATCTTTTATAGAAACAGTTTGACCAAGACCTTCCCAATCAGCTTCATTAATGCTTGTTAAAATTGTTACAGCAATGATTTTTGGTGCTTCAATACCCATTTTTTTAGCTTCAGCACGCACTGTATCTGCTGCTGTTTTCATCATAGTGTATCCACCTGAAGCATGAACATTCATAATGTCTACACCTTGATATAAAAGTGAACATAATCCTTGTGCTACTGTATTTGGAATATCATGCAATTTTAAATCTAAAAAGATTTTTTTATTGCGTTTTTTCAATTCTTCAATAATAGATGAACCTACTCTATAGAATAATTCCATTCCTACTTTATAGAAAACAACACTATCGCCTAATTTATCAACTAAAGCGAGTGCATCTTCTTTTGTATGGAAATCAAGAGCAACGATTAATTTATCTTTTACCATAAAAATACCTCGTTATCATTTAATTGAATTTACTACAATTATCCAACAATATAAACTCGACATTGCAATGTGTATTTTTACAAATATACGCCGATAAGAAATCCTATCGGCGTATAAATTTTACGTTAAATTATGCTAGTTCATCGCCACGACCAATATAATCTTGAAGTGCTAAAGAATATACTAAGCGACGTTCACGAATGAAGCTCAATACACGCAATACTTCCCAAGCAGTATCTAAAGATGTAAGACATGCAATACCATGTTCTACAGTAGCACGGCGAATTCTGAAACCATCTTTAGCGAATTTCTGACCTGGAGTTTGTGTAGTAATAACCATATTAATACCGCCAGCTTTAATCATTTTAATGATATCGCTGCTACGATCACTGCCTACATTTTGTCCACGTTCATGAACTTTATATACGATAGAAGATTCTACGCCTACTTCTTTTAATGCTTTAGCTGTACCTTCTGTAGCTGCAATTTTGAAACCTAGTTCAGCAAAAGCTCTACCTAATTGTTTCATTTCTTCTTTGTCTTTATTAGCTACAGTGAAGAGAATTGTTCCTTCATGAGGAATATTCATACCTGCACCTGTGATAGCTTTATATAAAGCACGTGCATAATGGTAGTCAATACCCATTACTTCACCTGTGGATTTCATTTCAGGCCCAAGGGAAATATCTACATCTTGCATCTTAGCAAAGGAGAATACAGGAGCTTTTAAAGCTACATATGGTTTTGGTTCTACAAGACCAGATTTTAAACCAAGGTCTGTAAGTTTTTCACCTAATGCTGCACGAGTAGCAAGTTCTACCATATTGATATCTGTAACTTTACTTAAGAATGGTACAGTACGGCTAGAACGAGGATTTACTTCGATTACATATACATTATCATTTACTACAACGTATTGGATATTTAATAAACCTTTAACATTGAGATTTAAGCCAAGACGTTTTGTATAGTCAATGATAGTAAAGATTACTTTAGAAGATAAAGTCTGTGGAGGATATACCGCAATACTATCTCCAGAGTGAACACCAGCACGTTCGATATGTTCCATGATACCTGGAATTACTACTGTTTCACCATCAGCAATAGCATCAACTTCTACTTCTGTACCTTGCATATAATGGTCGATGAGTACAGGATGATCTGGTGTAACTTTTACAGCACGGTTCATATAATCGCGTAATTCATCTTCATTATATACGATTTCCATTGCACGACCACCAAGTACGTAAGATGGACGAACCATGGAAGGATATCCGATTTTTTCAGCTGCTTTTACTGCATCTTCAACATTTGTTACGCTAGCACCTTGAGGTCTTGCGATATTAGTCTGTTCTAATACTTCATCAAAACGTTCACGGTCTTCAGCACGGTCGATATCATCAACAGATGTACCGAATACTTTTACGCCAGCAGCTTTTAAAGATGCTGCAAGGTTGATTGCAGTCTGACCACCAAACTGAACGATAACACCTTCTGGCTGCTCTTTATCAATGATATTTAAAACATCTTCTGTTGTAAGTGGTTCAAAATAGAGTCTATCAGAAATATCAAAGTCTGTACTTACTGTTTCTGGGTTATTGTTAATGATGATTGCTTCAATACCCATTTTGCGAAGTGCCCATACAGAATGAACGGAACAATAGTCGAATTCTACACCCTGACCAATACGGATTGGACCAGAACCTAAAACGATTACTTTACGTTTGTTTGTAGTCTGTACTTCATCTTCTTGAGCATGGAATGTAGAGTAATAATATGGTGTAGCAGCTTCAAATTCAGCAGCACAAGTATCAACCATTTTATAACAAGGTAAAAGATTGATATCTTTTCTCATGTTGCGAACTTCATTCATTTCTTTGCCTACAATTTCAGCAATAGAACGGTCTGCTAAACCATAGCGTTTTGCACGACGTAAGTTTTCTTCTGTTAAGCCGTCTTTTGCAAGTGCAATTTCTGTATCTGTGATATTTTTAATTCTACGTAAGAACCATTTATCAATTTTTGTAACTGCATTGATTTCATCAATATCACAAATGCCACGACGTAATACTTCAGCGATAACAAATAAACGTTCATCATTGATGCGAGATAAATGATTTTTAAGTTCTTCATCGCTCCAAGTATCAATTTTATCAATGTGTAAGCGATTTACACCGATTTCAAGAGAACGTACTGCTTTTAATAATGCACCTTCAAAGCAACGGTCGATAGACATAACTTCACCTGTTGCTTTCATCTGTGTACCAAGAGTGCGGTCAGCATATACGAATTTATCGAATGGCCAACGAGGGAATTTAACTACGCAATAGTCTAAGGAAGGTTCAAAGCAAGCTTTTGTTTTCTTAGTTACTGCATTTGTGATTTCATCTAAAGTATAACCGATAGCAATTTTAGCGGAAACTTTAGCAATTGGATAACCAGTAGCTTTAGAAGCGAGCGCACTAGAACGGCTAACACGTGGGTTAACTTCGATTACATAATATTGATTGGATTTTGTATCTAATGCGAACTGTGCATTACATCCACCTTCGATACCGAGTTCACGAATAATACGTAAAGATGCACTACGAAGCATTTGATATTCATGGTCAGTAAGTGTCTGAGATGGAGCAACTACGATACTATCACCTGTATGCACACCAACTGGATCAAGGTTTTCCATGTTGCAGACTACGATACAGTTATCATTGGAGTCACGCATAACTTCGTATTCTACTTCTTTCCAACCAGCAACACTACGTTCGATAAGTACTTGACCTATCATACTGTATTTTAAACCGCGAATAACGATTTCAATTAATTCTTCTTCATTTTCTGCAATACCGCCGCCAGTACCACCAAGAGTATATGCTGGACGTACGATAATAGGATAACCAATCTGATTTGCAAAATCTACAGCAGAAGCGACATCATCAACGATTGTACTTTCTGGAATTGGTTCACCTAATTTTTGCATAGTTTCTTTGAAAAGCTCACGGTCTTCAGCGCGTTCAATAGCTTCCAAAGAAGTACCTAATAATTCAACATTATATTTTTCTAAAAGACCTGCTTCAGATAATTTTACAGCAAGGTTAAGACCAGCCTGACCACCTAATGTCGCAAGTAAACCATCTGGACGTTCTTTTGCTAAAATTTCATCTAAAAATTCAACTGTAAGAGGTTCTATATATACACGGTCAGCGATATCTTTGTCTGTCATAATTGTAGCAGGGTTACTGTTTACAAGTACAACTTCAAGTCCTTCTTCTTTTAATGCACGGCAAGCCTGTGTACCTGCATAGTCAAATTCAGCAGCCTGACCAATGATAATAGGACCAGAACCGATAACCATTACTTTTTTTAGATTTTGTTTTTTTGGCACTTAATTATTCCCCTTTCTGAAGCATTGCCCAAAATTGGTCAAATAAATATCTATTATCATCTGGACCTGGTGAAGCCTCTGGATGATATTGTACAGAGAAAATAGGTAATTGTGTATGACGAATACCTTCTACTGTACCATCGTTTACAGCTCTATGTGTTACTTCAAGTGGCAATCCTTTTAAAGATTCTTCATCTACAGCATAACCGTGGTTTTGAGATGTAATATGAACTCTACCAGTGAGTAAGTTTTTAACTGGTTGGTTAGAACCACGATGACCGAATTTTAATTTATAAGTATCTGCACCAAAAGCTAAGGATAATAACTGATGACCAAGACAAATACCAAATGTAGGTTTTTTACCTGCAATTTCACGTACTACTTCAATAATTTCTGGTAAATCTTTTGGATCCCCAGGGCCATTGGATAAGAAGATACCATCTGGATTTAAAGCCATGATTTCATCAGCTTTAGTATCAGCTGGAACGATTGTTAAATCACAACCAATGCCATGAAGAGAATCTAAAATATGTTGTTTTATACCAAAGTCCATAACTACAACATGTGGACCGCCTGGATTTTCCATTTTATAAGTTTTTGGTGTAGTAACAATTTTTACTACTTCTTTTGGAATTTCATTTTTCATTAAAGCGTCAATTTCTTCTTGAGTTGCAGTTTCAGGTACAAGAACACCTTTCATAGCACCTAAAGAACGAATATGACGAGTAACAGCACGAGTGTCTACATTATATAAGCAAGGAATATCTTGTGCTTTTAAGAATTCAGCTAATTCTTCTTCTTTTTGCCAGTTGCTACCAATATCACAAAGTTCGCCAATGATAAAACCATTGAAGAAACATTTACGAGATTGATTGAATTTTTTTGCTGCACCATAGTTACCGATTAATGGGTAAGTGAGTGTAACGATTTGACTGCAATAAGATGGGTCAGTTAAAATTTCCTGATAACCTGTCATACCAGTATTGAATACAACTTCACCTAAAACAGGTCTTTCATCAAGCATATCGCCATAAAAAACTGCTCCGTCTTCTAATACTAATTTGCCTTTCAAAAGAGCACCTCCAAATTATTAAGCTATAATTTCACCATTATCCATTACAATATTGCCTTCAACAATGGTCATAACGGCTTTACCTTTTAATGTACGACCTACAAATGGACTATGAGAACCTTTTGTGTAGAATTTTTCTTTTTCTACTGTCCATTCAAGTTCTGGGTCAAAAATAGTTATATCTGCCATAGCATTTTCTTCTAAGATACCACGTTTACCATCGAAGAATAATTTACCTGGCATATAACTCATTTTAGCTACAAGCTCATTTAAAGAAATTAAATCTTTATGATATAAATCTGTTAATAATACGCCAAGTGCAGTTTCAAGACCTGGGAATCCACTTGGAGCAAATTTATATTCACGATCTTTTTCTTCTTGAGCATGTGGTGAATGATCTGTTGCAATGATATCAATAGTACCATCTTTTAATCCTTCAAGAGCTGCATTTACATCAGCTTGTCCACGAAGAGGTGGATTTACTTTTGTTGAAGAATCTGTTGGATCTACCACTTCATCAGTCATAGTTAAATGATGAGGTGTTACTTCTGCTGTAACTCTCACACCACGTTTTTTAGCTTGACGAACCATATCAATTGCATTTTTAGAACTAATATGAGAGATATGCACCCATGCATCAGCATATTCAGCTAACAAAATTTCACGCATTACTGCGATATCTTCTGCTACTGTTGGTCTACCTTTCATACCGAGCATAGCAGAACGATGTCCTTCATTCATTACACCTTCTGCTACAAGACTTGTTTCTTCTGCATGAGACATAATTGCTTTATCAAAAGTTCTTAAATAATCCATAGCATTGAGCATTAATTTGCAATTATTATCAAAATGACCATCATCAGAAAAAGCTACAGCACCAGCTTGTGCCATATCGCCGACTTCTGCTAATTCTTTTCCTTCTTGCCCTTTAGTAAGTGCACCAATAACTTCAATATGCACTACGCCTTCATCTTGAGCACGTTGTTTTAATCCATTTACTAAGATTGCATTATCTACTACAGGTTTTGTATTTGGCATTGTTGCCACTGTTGTAAATCCGCCAGCAGCAGCAGCTTTAGAGCCAGAAGCAAAATCTTCTTTAGCTTCTTGACCAGGTTCACGAAGATGAGTGTGCATATCAATAAAGCCTGGAGCTACTACTTTACCTTTAGCATCTATTACTTTTGCATCACTGGCTTCTAAATTTTCACCAATAGCTACGATTTTACCATTTTCTACAAGGACATCACTGACAGCATCAAAATCTTTGCCAGGATTTATAACTCGTCCACCTTTAATCAGTAATTTCATTGTCTTTTCCTCCTGTTAAAGTTAGAGTTAATAAAGCCATACGAACAGCAACACCATTTTGTACTTGGTCTTGAATTGCAGAATTTAAACCATAAGCAATTTCTGGAGAAATTTCTACACCTTTATTCATTGGACCTGGATGAAGAATTAATACATCTTTTTTAGCTAAAGCTAAACGTTCTTTATTCAAGCCAAAGATACGTGCATATTCACGAAGAGATGGGAATAAACCTGATTTCATACGTTCAAGTTGAATACGTAAAACATTAATTACATCAGCATCTTTAATTGCATCTTCCACACGGTCATGTACAAAAATGCCAGGTTCTTCAGCTAAATATCTTGGTAATAATGTTTTTGGACCTGCAAGATGAACTTCTATGCCCATTTTTCTCATACCCCAAATATCGCTACGAGCTACACGGCTATGAAGTATATCCCCAATAATAGCAACTTTTAAACCTTTTAAAGTTCCTTTATGTTGTCTAATTGTGAATAAATTCAACAATCCTTGAGATGGATGTGCATGTGCTCCGTCCCCTGCATTTATGATAACTGGGCTTACAACTTTAGTTGCATATTCAGCTGCACCTTCGGCACTATGACGCATGATGATAGCATCAACGCCCATATCTTCAAGTGTGAGCAGTGTATCGCGAAGGCTTTCACCTTTAACAATACTACTTGTACTAGATGTAATATTTACTACATCTGCACTTAGATATTTGCCTGCTAATTCAAACGAAGTACGCGTTCTTGTACTTGGTTCATAAAATAAAGTAACAACTGATTTTCCTCTTAATGTTGGTAATTTTTTAATATCACGATGAATGATATTTTTCATTTCTTTTGCTGTGTCCAACACTAATTCGATTTCTTCCGGAGAAAAATATTCTAATCCAAGAATATTTTTACCACGTAATGAAACGCTGTTTCTACTCAACATAGTCACTCCTTCGCACTTTAAATGAAACCCAAAATCAAAAAAAGCCTTCCTATGCGAAGGCATAAGAAAGCTACTGATAGCGCAATATAAAGATATATAGTGCTCCCTTTCAACCTCGCTGGATTTTTTTAAAGGGCTATATTTTTATTACTCAAATACTATCATAAACTAGTAATCCTGTCAAATAAAAATGCCTGCATATCTTCTTTAATTATTATATCAAAAATTATCTATATTATTCCAAATTATTTTAAAAAATATTATAAATGTTTATTCAAAAATTACCATCGTTATTGTTACTTATAATCCGTTGATTTATATACATAACATTTATACGATTTATTTAAAATCATAAATTCTAAAGGAGTTCTTATGATAAGAAAAAAATTAGGGCAACGTATAAAAGAAAAACGTTTGCAATTAGGCTTAAGCCAAGAAAAATTTGCTCTTTCTATTAATATGGACAGAACATATTTTGCTAGCGTTGAAAAAGGAAAAAGAAATATTTCTATTTTAAATATAGAAAAAATAGCTAAAGGATTAAATATTTCTTTATCTGAATTATTTCAAGAACTTTAATTTACACTAAGGAAGGATATTTTTATGAGACAAAAAATTAAACTTATTATAATAGAAGAATTTTCTAAAGTAATTGATAGTATACAAAAAGATTTTTCTAAAAATTACAAAAACAAAACAAATAATTTTTTACTTTCACAAATGGATAAGCGTATAATGGCTAACATGGTTTTCGTTAGTAGTTTTGAATCTAAAAGTGGTTTTGCTATTGAAGCTTGTGCTAAAAGAATTGCTCGATTAAAATTTGGTAAAGAAAATGTGCCCACTATTGTTAATCCTAGAAATCTAAAACACAATCTAGATCCCCATTCTATCAATGGTCAAATCATTATTACAGATGTCGATACAAATAATGGCAATCTACGTGGTGAAATAGCTTCTTTCCGTGCTAACAATGAAGCATATGGTAAAGGAAAAAATCGCATTGAAAGCCGTGTTACGCAAGCAAAAATTAAAAATGAACTTTATCCTTTATCTATAAAATACAAAACTAATACAATTTATACAAAACCTGTAGATTTAGCTTTTTTTGATGGTCAAAATTGGAATATATCCGAACTTAAAGCTGGTGGCGATTTAGATAGTTCTAACGCACCATCTAATGTAGAAAAACTACTAACCATTTATGTAGATATGGGTATAACTAACTGTAATGCTTATTTTGTAGCTCTTTACAACAAAAATGGTGAAGGCAATACTTGGACTGGTAGTGTAAAAAAACATCTAAATTATCCATCTATGTTTCTAATTGGTTCTAATTTTTGGAATAAAATTTTGCCAAATGATATAGATTTTTACACCTTTGAACAAATTTATCACGATGCTTTAGTAGAATTAAATCTCAATGAACATATCAATACATTAATAAATAAAATCATAAAGGATTAATATTTTGTTTAAATTAATAAATGATGACTGTTTTAATTTAATGAAAACAATTCCTGATAATTGCATTGACTTAATTTTAACTGATCCACCTTATAATATAGCTCAATATTCAACAGGAAATATTTTTTTGCCTAAACGAAAACCCATCAATAATGATATTGCAAATTGGGATAAAAATTCAATAAATCCACATAATTTAGTATATGATTTTAAACGTATTTTAAAACCAACTGGAAATATTTTTATCTTTACTGGTTATAATAAATTAGGACAGTGGCATGAAGCTTTCGATAAAGAATTTGATACTTTTCAAATTTTTATCTGGCATAAAACTAATCCACCGCCTAAAATATATAAAAATGGATTTCTAAATAGTTGTGAACTCATTGTTTGTCTATGGAATAAAGGTCATACTTGGAATTTTTCTACACAAAAAGAAATGCATAATTTTTTTGAATGCCCTATTTGTTCCTATCCTGAGAGATTAAAATCTCCATATCATCCAACACAAAAACCAATAAAACTTTTAAAACATCTTATATCTATTGCCAGTAATCCTAAAGATTTAATTTTCGATCCATTCATGGGAGTTGGTTCAACTGGTATTGCTTCTTTAGAATTAAACAGACGTTTTGCTGGATGCGAAATAAATAAAACATATTTTAAAGCTTGCTTTGATAGATTAAACTCTGTTTATCATTAATCAATAATATTTGTTATTATTAAATGTTCAACATCTCTTGTATTTCTACCACGTACATTATATGTGTAAGTATTATCAAAAGATATTATATTAAAATTATTTTCATACAGATTTCGAATGAAATCTGTATTTTTTATTACTAGTATAAACTTAGCTTTTATTTTTTTTAACTCATTTGCTAATCGTATTTGATCATCTTTTGTAAACTGTCTATTTTCATAATCTGAAAAATCTGTATCATATGGTGGATCTAAAAAGATAAAATCATTTTCAGTTACCTGTACTTGTTTAAAGAAATCTGCAAAATCTAAACAATATATTTTAGTATTTTGAAAAACATGTTTAATTTCTTCATTAAACATATTTTCGATTTTATTTCTTAATATTTTTTTATTATAAGATATTCCTCCATATGGTATATTAAATTCACCATTATTATTATATCTAAACATAGAGCCATAGCAATATTCTCTTATAAAGTAAAAATTAGCTACTTGATATGCTCTAGATAATGATGTATTTCTTTTTAAGTTAATATCGTTATACACCTTTCTAAAATACATATAATAACCACTCATAAAACCAGTTATTAAATTATCCCTCAAATCCTCTTCTAATAATGGTTTCTTTTCATTTAACTTTACAACTCTTAATATTTTATTTGTTTCTGTTTCTATTATCTGTCTAAAAAATTCATTTTTGTCTATAAGCAATGTATTATAAAATTCTAAATCAAAATTTTGCATTAATTTTTTAGAGAAAATTTTTAAATCATATACAATATTTTCTTTTTTATAATTTTTATCTCTAGTTTTTATATATATTTCTAATATATCATTATAAAATTTATTACAAAATGATAATAAATCCATAAAACTTTTATCATAATTAATTAATAATTTATACAACTGATTATCCTGATTTTTAATTAATTCATAATAATTAATTAAAGACTTTGATATATCATTTACCAAAGCTTTCTGTGGTGATAAATGAAAAAATAATGCACCACCACCAAAAAAAGGCTCAATATATCTATCATATTTTGGAATTAAATATTCAAAATTTTTAATTTCTCCAGATTTTCCACCTGGCCACTTTATTATAGGTTTCACAATATCTCCTTCATATTATAATTCTATTTTTTTAGCATCTTATTCTATCATATTATTTTTTATATGTGAAGAAAGCTATATATCATGATTTATTCATAATATATAGCCTTCTTTATTTATATAACTTATTATAATGTTTTTTATTTTCTAGTACACGTTTTACATATTCTCTTGTCTCAGGAAAAGGTATTTTTGTATAATCTTTAAAATTTATATCCCAATGATATTTTTCCATCCATTCATATACATTTCCTCTACCTGCATTATATGCTGCAAGAGCTAATACTTCATTACCTTCAAATTCTGTCTGCAATTCAGATAAGTACCATGTACCATATTTTATATTCATATTCACATTATACAATTTATCTACAGAAAAACTATCATCTTCTATTTGCGTAGCAATCCAGCTACCAGTTTCTGGCATGATTTGCATAAGACCTCTAGCCCCATGGACAGAAGTAGCATCTTGACGAAATTTACTTTCCGCTAAAATAACACTTGCTACTAAATTTCTATCTACTTCATATCTATCTGCATAAAAATTTATTGTATCTTGATAATCATATGGATATAAATATTTTCGTTGAAAATCCTCATTTTGCCAAATAAAATAACTTAAACTAGCTAATACTAAAATCATTAGCAATAATTTTTTCAAAAAACTCATTTTACGTTTTGTCTTAATATTTACTTGATGGTGTATCCTCTCACTCCTGAACCTCCCACGACTAAAGTCGCGGGGTTCTCGGTCAAGTATTCTAACGAATACAGTATCTCCGAGCTATCCCCATAGTTC
>NZ_CFQVBI010000078.1:0-69546 GCF_986095205.1 Megamonas sp.
AAACAATGATATCGAATCATTGTTTTTTAGCGAGCTTATATCCCCATAAATAAATTTAGGGGCTTTACGCTCGCATTTGGTAAATAATAATCATATCCTTTAGCTAAATTCAAATTAAAACCTGTAAAACTAACCCAAGGAACACAAGAAACATTAAACACATTTTTTTCTAATAATAATTTAGAGCTTTTTATCTCTTGCTGTTGGTAATTTTTCATATCCAATAAATAATTTTGATAAAACACTTCAAAATCATCATCATATTTTGTCCACACTTGATAAAACTGTTCTTGCGCTTCTTCAAAGACTGTAAAAATAGGATTTATCTTATCATAATATCCTAATTCTCCATCTTTATTTAAATCCATGCGGAATTCTTTATATTTATTAACAAACTTACTCAAACCATATAAAATTACAGGAAAAATTTTTAGCTGTTTTATCTCTATTTTATTTTTTTAAACCTGTGATATCTAAATTGATTGTCATACTATAAGTGCAAGGAACATCTTTGCTATACAGCTCAAAAACTTTTTTTCTTTGCCATTTTTCTTTATCTATTTTTATAAAATCCATTTCAATATCACAACTCTTTATTATTTATTCTAGCTATTAAATTATTCATTTTCGCTTTTATCTGTTCAACGATTTTCAAAAATTCCTCATCAGATTTTCCTGTAGGGTCTTGTAGTCCCCAATCTTCACGATATTTACATTTAATCATAGGGCAAGCTACATTACAACCCATAGTTATAACAATATCAATCTCTGGTAATTCCTGCAATAATTTAGGTCTTTGCACCTTTGTTATATCACCATAACCTAAAGATTTCATAATACGAACTGCATCAGGATTTATTTGATTTTTTAACTGTGTTCCTGCAGAAAAAGCTTCAAATACATCTTTTCCCATTTCTTTAGCTATAGTTTCTGCCATTTGCGATCTACAAGAGTTATGCACACAAATAAATGCTACTTTTAACAAATTTTACACCTCTATCTTAAAATACAAAATTAAAAATATATCCTACAAAAATAATCCCTATACTTACAATACCTATAAATAAAAACAATAATTTTCTTTGCAATACTTGGCTGAGCATAATAAGTGATGGAAGTGATAAAGCTGTTATCGCCATCATCAATGCTAAAATCGTACCAGCTGGCACACCTACTAAATACAAAGCTTCAGCGATTGGCAAAGTTCCAAATATATCAGCATAAATAGGTACACCAATCACTGTAGCCAAAATAACGGCAAATGGATTGTTATCTCCTAAAATAGTTAAAATAAATTCTTGTGGTATCCAATTATGAATTAATGCACCTATTAATACACCCAATAATACATAAGGAAAAACTTTTCTCACAATAATTTTAGTATCATTTAAAGCATAATTTAATCTTTGTCTTTGATTAAAATATTCTGATTCAGAGTAAAAATCTCTAATTGCTCCATCATATTTTTTTAAATATCTTTCAGCGTGCATCATAGATAAAACTTTACCGCCAACAACAGCTAATATTACACCTACAACTGTATAAAAAATAGCAAATTCAGGTCCAAAAAATGACATCAACATAAGCATAGATGCTACATCTACCATAGGAGAAGATATCAAAAAAGAAAAAGTCATGCCCACAGGTAATCCCGCTCTAGTAAAACCTATAAAAATAGGCACACTTGAACAAGAACAAAATGGCGTTACTGTTCCAAGTAGTGCAGCAATTATATTTCCAGTAAAACCATCAAAATGTGTTAAAATTCGTTTTGTCTTTTCTGGTGGAAAATATGACTGAATATATGATATTAAATAAATTAAAGTTACTAATAAAATAGTTATCTTTATCGTATCATAAAAGAAAAAATGAGCACTTGACCACCAATTTGAATTTTGGTCTGCATGGAAATAATTTATTAATACACACCAAACTAAATCACTTAACCATTGCATTCCTAGTATTTGTTCAACAAAAAAATCAAACATTATCTCACCTCATATCAAATATTTTTGATATGTTTATTATATCAATTTTTTTTGATATGACAAGTCTATTTATTCATGTTGAAAAAATTTTATCGCCTTTTGACTAAATACTTCTGTCAATAAAGAACTATTAATACTATAAAAATTCCATTTTCCCTGCGGTTTTACTTTTATTAAATTCGCTTCTAACAATAATTTTAAATGATAAGATAATTTACTTTGAGCTATAGCAAATTTTTCCATTAATTTACAAACACAAATTTCCTCATGTTTTGCAATTTCTTGTAAAATCTTTAATCTCATTTCATCAGACAACGCTTTAAAAATTTTTACATAATCAATCTCTTTCATATTATTTATCTCACTTTCTTATTTTATTAAGAAAAATCTTTTATACTTTGTTATAATAACTATATCATATTTAAGGAGGGATTTTCTTGAAATATCTCATTGTCGGCACTGGAGGAACTGGAGCTTGCATCGGTGGTTTTTTAGCCCAAAATAATCATGATGTAACCTTTATCGCTCGTGGAAAACATCTTGAAGCCATCAACGAAAATGGCCTTACTATCAATTCTGATAGAATTGGTAAATTTAATTTAAAACCCGTAAAAGCAATGACTACAGAGCAATATCTTCAAACAAATGAAATACCTGATGTAATTTTTATCTCTGTCAAAGGATACGCTCTTGATGATATCATTCCTTTTTTAACTAAAATAAGCAAGGAAAAGACCATCATCATTCCTATACTAAATATTTATGGTACAGGTTATAAACTAGCACCTAAATTACCTCATACAAATGTAATTGAAGGATGTATTTATATCGTTGCCTATATTTCTGCACCTGGAGAAATATCTCAAAAGGGTAATATTTTCCGTATCGTCTTTGGCACACGTGGAAAAACTCCATTAAAAAATCAATTAGAACAAATTGCTCAAGATCTTAAAGATAGTAATATTTCTGTTGTCTTATCAGAAAATATCGCAGAAGATACCTTCCGCAAATTCGTTTTAATTTCCCCTTATGCCAGTTGTGGAGCTTATTTTGATATACCAGCAGGTATCATGCAAAAACAAGGAAAAGAACAAGATTTATTCATTGCCTTAACAAAAGATTGTATTAATCTAGCTAAAGCTTATAATATTAATCTTCCTGAAAATATCATTGACATAAACTTAAAAACATTAAATGCTATGACACCAGATACTACAGCTTCTATGCAAAAAGACTTACAAAAAGGCAGTCAATCAGAAATTGATGGACTCATTTTTGAAGTTGTTCGCATGGCAAAAGCCAAAAATATCGCTGTGTCAGCCTATGAATTAGTAGCTAAACATTTTGGTTTTATAGCCTAAAATATAATAAATTACAAAATATGAAAGTAAGGTTTTTTTATGATTGAAATTCTTGTATTATTTGTCGTCGGTATTGGCGTAGGTACATTTGGTACTTTAATAGGTATTGGTGGTGGTTTAATTATGATACCACTTTTTACTTTTGCACTCACACCTTCTATTTTTCATAGTGCTCCTGAAATCGTTGGTACTTCATTATTTGGTGTATTTCTAAATGCACTTTCAGGAACATATGCTTATGTAAAACAACATCGCGTTTATTTTAAAGCAGCCATTCCTTTTGCTATTGCTACACTTCCTGGAGCTATTTTAGGTAGCCTTGTTAGTGATTATTTCACAGGTCCTACTTTCAGTCTTAGTTATGGTATCTTTATCTTAATCATCTCTGCTATCATGTATTGGAATTCATCTAATAAAAAAGCTATTGCTACTAATTTTGATGAAACCTTATTTATAGCTCGCAAAAAACTCGGTATTATTTTAAGTATGTTTGTAGGTTTTATCTCTAGCATCTTTGGTATTGGTGGCGGTATCATTCATGTTCCTGTTATGATTTATGCCCTTGCTTTTCCACCACATATGGCAACTGCAACATCTCATTTTGTCTTAGCTGTTTCCTCTTTTATGGGTGTTACATCTCATATATTTTTAAATCATATCGTTTGGATACCTGCTCTTGCTGTTGGTTTTGGTGCTGTAATCGGTGCTCAAATCGGTGCTAGATTATCTAAGAAAACTAAACCTCGCAGTATCATTTTACTTCTTTGCATTTCTTTATTCTTATTAGGTATTCGCATGATTGTTGAAAGCAATCTCTTATTTTAAACAAAAAGCTTCTGTTCTCAACTCTAAAAAAGAACAGAAGCTTTTTATGTAAAAACCATGTATTTATAAATCTTTTGTGATAAAATATTCTTTGAATATATTTATAAAAAGGAGAATTATTTTGCGTTTACGAAGAAAACCTTGGATTGATGAAGCTATTTTAGATTTTAATGATTTTGTATATACTAAAGGACAAAGTCCTTCTGAAGAAATTAAAGGTCATTGGCATGAAGTATTTAACCGCCAGGCACCTCTTTATGTAGAACTTGGCACAGGAAAAGGAGATTTTATCAGTAAAACAGCAGCTCTTCATCCTGAAGTTAATTTTATCGGTATAGAACTTCAACAAGATGTTTTATACTATGCTGCTAAAAAAGTAAAAGAACTTGGCTTAACTAATGTTCGCTTAATGGTATTTAATATCGAACAAATTGAAAATATCTTTGCTGAAGATGAAGTTGACCGTTTTTATATCAATTTCTGCGACCCATGGCCAAAAGCTCGTCATACAAAAAGACGTTTAACTTATATAGGATTTTTGGAAAAATATCGCAAACTCTTAAAAGATAATGGGGAATTATTCTTTAAAACCGACAATAGACCTCTATTTGATTTTTCATTAGAACAATTTGAACTTGCTAATTTAAAAGTAAATGCACTTACTTTTGACCTTCATAATAGTGAATATCAAGCTAACAATATCATGACAGAATATGAACGTAAATTTAGCGGTTTCGGTGAAAAAATCAATCGCTGTGAGGTAACTTTTACTAAGCAGGATAAAAAATAATGTTGACTAAGCAAAAATTTTGGATAAATGATATGGAAGCTATCACCTGTATCATGTTTATCCTGATTGTCATTGGCACTATAAATATTTGTAGTGCCAGCTTAATAACTGCTTATACTAACTTTGAAAATCCCTATTTCTTTTTAATTCGTCATTTAATAAGTTTGTTAATTGGATTTGTCGCTTTTGCTTTAACTTCTAGATTTAATTATAAAAAATTAAAAAATAAATCATTACTGCTTACAGTCATAACGATTTTATCCTTAAGTGCTGTATTAATTATGGGTGTTACTGTAAATGGTTCTAAACGTTGGCTATCACTTGGATTTATGCAATTCCAACCTTCTGAAATCGCCAAAATTGTTACCATTATCATCAGCGCCTCTTATCTTGGTCAATGTATAGATAAAAAAATTCCTATAACGGTAAATCCACAAAAAAATATTATATTTCTTCTATGTCTAATAATTGCAGGTTTTGTTGAAGCTCAACCTGATATGGGAACTGCACTTATCATCATTGGTATTCCAACCATTATGTATTTTATTGCTGGTCTATCCAAAAAATGGATTGGTATAATCTGTGGTATTGGTTTTATCTTACTTACACTTTTAGCAACCTTCCAACCATATCGTTTAGACCGTATCAATAGTTGGTATGATCCTTGGTCTCGCTCTCAAGAAGACGGTTATCAAATAGTTCAATCCATCTTAGCTATTGGTTCGGGAGGATTTTCTGGCATGGGCTTAGGTCATGGATTTAGTAAATATTCTTATCTACCTGAATCTCATACAGACTTTGCCTTTGCTGTTTTTTGCCAAGAAATAGGATTTATGGGCGCTTTTATTGTCTTTTTACTTTTAATTGCGCTAGCTTTTTATTGTATAAAAATTGCTCTACGCACTAAAGATAATTTTGGCAAAATGCTTGTATGTGGCATTACTTTATTGATTGTAGGTCAAGCTACTGGCAATATGGCTATGGTTATCGGTATTGTTCCTGTAGTTGGTGTACCTTTACCGTTCATCAGCTATGGTGGTACTTCACTTATCTTAAATATGATTAGCATAGGCTTAGTTTTAAGCGTAGACCGACATAATCATATCATAAAAAAAAGTACTAAAAACGAAACGATAACTACTCCACCTATTAAATATTTAAGCAAGAAAAAACATCTCTATCGTTTAAAATAAAAAATAAATAATGGCAAAATAAAAGACGATTAACATATCTTCATGCTAATCGTCTTTTATCTAGTATACTGTGTATACATCAAACTACCTCACTATTTAATTTTTTTTTGCAAATCTTCCCTTAAGATAGAAGTCTTTGCTGTATTTATCAGTCAGCTAACGTGTGTAATATGCATTTAATTCCAAATACATCTTTTTACATTCTTTTATAATATTCTAACTAACTTAAAATACACCTAATACGTATTATACACTTTTTGAATTAATAATAAATTTTGTAACGTTACTATTTGTGCACACTTATAAATCAGTTTAGACTTTAACTAGCAATGCCTTACTATCTATAAAATCTAGTTTTTCTTTACAAACTTGCTTTCTTCAACAGCACGAGATATCTAAGTGCAACTTTCATTAAAGCCTTTTTGCAAATCCGCTATAACCCTCACTCCTTTCGAATGCATTCTATATAAATAATTTTTAGTTCCTCTGTACAATAATTTCTATTGCTCATTCTCCATAAACTATTTTTATATCATTACATTCAATTGTTTTAAGCACTATAGCTTTTCTTTCTGTCTTTATTATAGCACAGTCAATATTTTATTGCAATAATCAGATTATTTTTTTTATATATTTTTTTCTGTAAAAACAACATTTTAATAAAAAAAATATAAGTGCCTACTAAAAAATCTCATAGTAGACACTTATGAATTATCCTTTGCTTATTAACGTTGAAAAAAGTTATATAATTCTCTAACCATAATAAGTGAAGATGTAGCACCTGGGTCTTGATGACCAATACTTCTGATACCTAAATAGCTTGCACGACCTTTGCTTGCAGAAATAGTGCGTGTATAATCTGCACCTTCTTTTGCAGCTCTTGATGCTTCACCTAAACATTGGAATAATGTTAAATCTTTTTCTTTACCTTTTACAAAAGCTGTATGTACAGGAATTAAAACATCTAACATTGTTTTTTCACCCGGTTCTACACGACCACGTTTTTTAATAGCTTCGATAGCTTCACCTAAAACTTTAATTACAGAATCAACTGTAAAAGATGTATTTTCATCACAAGCTTTAGCTGCACGGTTGAAAGCTGCTGCATATAATGGACCAGCTGCACCGCCTACATTTTCAGAAAAAGCTGTACCTATAGCTTTGAAAACTTTTGCTGGATTTCCATCATCATTCATATTGTCAATTTCTTCTAAAGCAGCTTCAAAACCAATAGCCATATTATTGCCATGGTCGCCATCACCAATAGCTTTATCTAACATATTTAAATAATCTTTTTGGGCTATTATAGCTTTTGCTATATGTTCAACTGCATCTTTAATTCTTGTCATATACGATATTTCCTCCCAAAATTTTAATGAAAATTATAATATTATTTAATTAAATAACTTATAAATAGCCTAAATATACAGATTAATTTTAACATATAATCTGCTTACTGTGTATATGTATATCTAAAAAAATGATATCTATCAATATACCACTTTTATCTAATTATACAATACAAACTGTACAAAAATCACCTTTGTTGTATTTCTTTTGCTAAAATAATATAATAGTATATTATATTATTCTATTTTTTACAATATTTTAATATAACATTTTTTATAATCTATTTAAATAAAAGAGGTATCTATATGTTAAAGCCAAATGTTGGTCATATAAATTATTTAAATTGTCTTCCTTTAACTTATACACTCACTAAAAATCCTAGTGATAAATTCAATCTATTTAAAGATGTTCCTGCTAATTTAAATCAAGCAATCACGCAAGATAAATTGGATATCAGTCCTGTTTCATCTATCATTTATGCTCGCAATTTTGATAAATTAATGATTTTACCCGATATTAGCATTATGGCTGATGGCCCTGTACAAAGCATAATTTTAGTCAGCAAAAAACCTATTCATGAAATTACCACAGATAAGATTTTACTCACATCTCAATCGGCTACTTCACATTGTCTTTTGAAAATAATCATGAATAAACGTTATCACGCTACACCAGATTATTCTATTGCTAAAGTTTCACCTCAAAATCCTTTTTCTGATGAAAACGCTACCGCTTCTCTATTCATTGGTGATGATGCTCTCTTTTTAAAATATCATCAAGATAAGAATTTATATTATTACGATATCGGTCAACAATGGAAAGAATTCACTAATCTTTGCATGGTATATGCAGTATGGGTAGTACGCAAAGATTTTGCACAAGAAAATCCTCAAAAAACCTCTATTATTCAGCAATATATAAAAAATGGTTTTGCCAATGGTTTTACCAACCTTCATCAGGCTATAAAAGAAATCGCTACAGATAAGCCATTTTCTTTCACGCAATTAGATGAATATCTTCATATAATTCAATGGAAATTACAAGAAGAACAACTTAAAGCTTTATCTTTATTTTATCAATATGCTTTTGAATTAAATCTAATTGATGCACTTCCACAATTAAATATATTCAATCCAAATACTAAAAATTAAATACGTAAAAACAAAAATGGTGTTGATAAAATATCAACACCATTTTTTATATTAATTTTGGTCGGGGAACTTATTTAAGAATACCTAAACCGTAACCAATAATACCTACAGCGAATAAGCCAAAGATAATCCAAATTGCATTGACTTTTTTCTTCATGAGTTTCATGCATAAGAATGTAAGTAAAAGTGGTACGAGACCTGGCATTAATTGATCTAAGATAGATTGAACAGTAGTTGTAACTACACTACCATCTTGCATAGTTACTTCAGAAATAACTACTGGAATATTAACGGTTGTCCATTTATTTACCAGTGCCCCCATGACGAATAACCCTAAGATAGAAGCACCTTCTGTAATTTTTTGAAGAGTATTACCAGCTACGTCCTGAATAATATCAGTACCTTTAGTGTAGCCATATTTAATACCATACCAACGAATAAGTAAACGTACTACATTGAATAATACAAAGAATAAAATAGGACCAAGCAAGCTACCGCCCATAGCTAAAGAAGCACCAAGAGCTGCGCAGATAGGACGAAGAGTACCCCAGAAGATTGGGTCACCAACACCTGCAAGAGGTCCCATCATACCAACTTTAATACCGTTGATAACACCATCTTGAATGTCTTTACCATTAGCTTTTTGTTCTTCCATAGCTGCTACTACACCAATGATTGGAGCTGTAACGAATGGCTGTGTATTATAAAATTCTAGATGTCTTTTAATAGCTTGTTTTCTTTCTTCGCCTTCATATAGTTTTTTAATAATAGGAACCATACCAAAGCAGAAACCAAGTGCCTGCATACGTTCCATATTCCATGAACCTTGAAGGAAATTTGAACGAATAAAGGTCCAGAATAAATCATTTGAACTTAATTTTTTCATAATCTTCAACCTCCTCTTAGTCTAATTCATCATCAAGATCATCATCTACATCACTTTTTGCGCTGCCAGCGCTTGCTGCTGCTGGAGCTGCCACTTGATGATATTTAGGGCTAAGCTGAATGTAAACAATTGCACAAACAAGACCAATTACACCAAATGCAACTAAATTGAATTCAGTAAATGCTGCTGTAACAAAGCCGAGGAAGAAGAATGGCATTAAGTAACCAGCATTCATCATGTTAATAACCATTGCATAACCAACTACAACGATGAAGCCACCAGCAACTTGAAGACCACCTGTGATTACTGGAGGAATTGCATTTAATAAACCTTGAACAGCGTCTGTACCAATGTACATAGCTACAAGTAAAGATGGAACAGCTACACGTAAAGCTTGAAGTAATAATGCACCTAAATGGCAGATGTCAATACCTCTTAAATTACCTTCTTGAGCAAAACCATCTGCTTTATGTTGGAAAAATACTGTTATTGTACGGCAGATAATAGTTAATACCTGACCTGCTGCTGCAAGTGGCATAGCAATCGCAATACCTGCACCAATACTTTGATGACCAGCAATTACAAGAATTGTAGAAATAACAGAAGCAAGTGCTGCGTCAGGTGCCATAGCTGCACCGATATTCATCCAGCCAAGTGCAATCATTTCCAAAGTACCACCGATTATAATGCCTGTTGTCATATCACCTAAAATTGCACCAACTAATGTACATGCTATCAATGGACGATGTGTCTGAAATTCATCAAGAACACTGCCCATACCAGCTATTGCTGAAACGATAAAAATAGCTATAAGTTGTACTCCACTGAGTTCCATAAAAAAACCTCCATTCATAAGAGCAGATTAACAGCCATTGAAATTAATAGCTGTTAATCTTTTCATTTAATTATTTAATAATTTCCATTAAATTAACACGTTTATCTGTATCTACTTTTCTAAATTCGATTTCAATACCTTTTTCACTTAATTTTTTGAAGGATTCTACATCTTTATCATCTACAGAAACAGCATTTGTAATTTGGCGTTTACCTTCTTTAAAGCTCATACCACCAACGTTTACAGATTTAATATCTACGCCACCTTCAACCATGCGTAATACACTTGTAGGATTTGTGAAGAGCAATAAGCATTTATCATTTTCATATTTAGGGTTGTTGTATACGCGGATAGCTTTATCTACGCTAACAACACTGGATTTGATACCTGGAGGAGCTACTTGTTTTAAAAGTGTAGCACGAATAGTATCTGCTGCTACATCATCATCACATACAATAATACGTTCGCAACCAGTAACTTTTGCCCATACAGTTGCTACTTGTCCATGGATTAAACGGTCATCAATTCTAGCTAATACAATTTTCATTATAAATCGTCTCCTTCGTCATCTGTTTCGCTTTCTACTTGGCTTTTATGGAATTTTTGAGCTCCAGCTACACTAGCTTCTACAGCTTTTTCCATTGCATCTTGAACATTTGCATTTTCGCCATTGCATAAACGATAATTTATTACTTCTACAAGCATTGGTAAGCTAACGCCTGTTACAATACCGCATTTATCATTTTCCATAGCAACACGGCATGCAGCATTATAAGGGCTACCACCAAATAAATCATTTAAAATAATTACACCATTAGTAGTGTCCATTTCTTCCATGGCTTTATTATATTTAGCCATTAAATCTTCTGGACCTTCTCCTGGTACTAATGTTACTGTTGTTAAATTATCTGGCTGACCACAAATCATAGCACAAGTATTTACTAATTCTTCTGCTAAATGGCCATGTGTACCAACAATAATACCTAACATTTTAATTTCCCCTTTCAAAATTCTTCTTGTTATATATTATATGCAAATGGCGTGCCAACTTTTAGTGTCAAAATTTTTACTGTAACTATAAGGACTTTTTAAATGGTAATTATGCGTATTGTCTAAAAATTGACACTCTTCTTCCATTTACTAAACTGTGTCAATTAAAAATTGACACTAAAACAAAAAGTCTGTGTCATTTTTAATTTGACACAGACTTTTTTAGACACACTTTTTTTAAATCATGCTTACAATATAATACATTTCATCTTTTGTTAATTTTATTTGTAATGTTTCCTCAAATATTTTTGCAGCTTCTTCTACAACTTTTAATTTTTCTTTATCTATATTTTCTATATTTTTTTCATTAAATTTAAGCCCATTATTGATTACCATTCGCTCTAATGCACAGCCTATATGAATTATCAAGCGCAATTTCTGAGGATTGTCCCATGTTAATTTTAATTTTTCTTCTAAAATATTGATAAATTTAAGTAAAATATCAATTATTTTATTAGGATTTAAATATAACAACATTTCCTGCAATCCATCTTCACAAAAACGTTTCAAAACAATATTTGTTTCGTCTTTTTTTACAATATCTTTTGCTCCCACAATTTCACGCAAAATAATATCGCCTTGACCGCTGATGATTTGCTCAATTGGTATAAATGGAGCATCTATATGTGGATTTTTTATACCTACAACAGCAATAATCTGATATTTATGCCCTATTTCCGTTAAGCGTTTATGCATATCTACAATGCCTATAGGAATTACTTTTATATGGTTCATTGAAGCATCAATCAAGATATCAATCACTAAATTTTGTAATTTTTCCGCTGTTCCCTTACCTGTACTACAAATTGTTACTACAGCTTTTTGTTTATCATTTGTGTCATCAATTGATAGTGTGTTATGTTCATAACCATTAAAATTCTTCAAGGAATCATATATAGCACTTAAACTAATACCTGCAATATCTGCTTTTCTCATCGCTTCTAATACAAATGGCGTCGTAACCATGCCTAAAGTCCTAACTGGCACACCTAATCTTTCTTCTAATATAGGGCCAAAGCTACATAAAGAACCCATGTCTGCCAGCAATAGTACGCCTTCTTGGCAATTAATATTTTGTAATTGCTCAACAATCTGATTTAACATATCCTCAGGTCGACACTCTAAAGGCATATCAAAAGCTAATATCGGCGCTTTATTGGCACTAAATAATTTTCGTGCTACATTCACCATAGAACTTGCTGTATATTCACCATGCATAGCTACTGCTATTACTATCTTTTGTGATTTATCTTCTTGTTTTAAAGATTGCAATAACATAGCAAAATATTCTGTTTCCGATTTTGACACAGATACTTTATATTTTTCTTCAATCATCAACTTTATTTTTGTTGCTAATTTAAATTCTATAGAATTTGTGTCAATTGTACCTTCCAAAACATTATGCAAATCCTGCTTTCCTTTTATGCGATTGAATAATGAACTTAAATGCAAACCAAACGCATATAAAAAACGCTCTCTTGATACTAATTTTATATAACGCTCCACTAAAGATACTACTTGCTGTGCAAATTCCACCATATCTGCATCAATGATTTTCAATAATCTATCATAAACAGATAAAGAAATATCATCTTTTTGATTATAAAAAGTTTTTACATACGTATTTACGTCCGCTACTACAATTTGTTGAATTAATTCTTCCGCTATGCCTTCTCGCTTAAGCATATTAACCTTATTTTCTACCATTTGATATAAATTAAATGGCTCGTCTTCGCTTTCACGAGGCAATTTACTTTTGCTAGATGGTGTTACATACAATCCTTTTTCAATATAACGACTAATCAAAGCTATATCTTCACGCGTTTGACTCATCGGCAAAATTCCTGACTTTATATTTGCAGGCAACATTTGATAAGTTATCTCAATATGACCATCTGTCTTTATACCGTTTAAAAATGCTTGTGCACATAAAAGACGAATATTAGATTTTAATTGACCAACATTACCATTACCAATACTGCCAATAATCGCTTTTATCGCATCTGAAGAAACTTTTACTGGTCTTTTTATACTGCGTGATTCTTCTGTAAATAACACTGTCATTATTTCCAATTTTTCTTTTAACGAACGCTCTGCTAATGGTGGTATAGATATTATATTAGGAATACGTCTTTTAAAAGTCTTAGTCAATACTGAATCAGGATTTTCTGTAGTCGCTCCAATGATTAACACACTAGCTGTTCTTTCTCTTTTCGTTTCACCTAAACGATTGAAAGTCCCTGTATCCATAAAATAAAAAATCATTTCTTGCCCTTCTGGTGGCAATCTATGAATTTCATCTAAAAATAAAATACCTTCATTTGCTGATTCAATTAAACCTGGTACAGACTTATCTGCTCCAGTGAAAGCACCTTTAATATGCCCGAAAATATGTGAAATCAACAATTGAGGATTATTATAATAATCTGCACAGTTAAAAGTTACAAAAGGTGCATTTGTAGCAAAGCGACCAACTTCTTTACCATATTCAAACATCATATGTGCTAAGAGCGTTTTACCAACACCAGTTTGACCTACAATCAGTGTATGTAATCCATTTGGAGGATAAATCACTGCTGCTTTTGCTTGTTCTACTTGTGTTTTTAAACTATCTTCTGCACCAATTAAATCATTAAATGCAGATTTATCTATTTTATTTATTTTATTAACAGTTTTTATTTCTATTTTATCATTGATATTTTCATCATTTATTTTATATAAAACAGGTCTACCTGAAATCTTCATTATTTTACCCATTCTATATAATTTGTTTAACTCTCTACTGACATTACTGCGTAAAATTCCTAAATTATCTGCAATAGCAGTAGCTGTAAGAGCCTTCTCACCATCTTGACTTTTTGCTACCTCTTGTAAATATTCAAAAACCCTTTCAATACGTTTCATTGTCAATTACCTTTCTATTTCAAAAACTCATTTCCACACCTAGATTTCTTCAACAATGAAATCATCTCTTTTTACCATTTTTAGAAAAAACAGCAGGAAAAAACCTGCTGTTTTCTTTATTTTACTATATGTTTACCACCATAATATCGAGATGCCCAATACGTATTATCTAAATTATCTACACGAATACCTCTACTTGTTGATGCATGTATAAAATTCCCGTTACCTAAGTAAATACCACAATGAGAGGCTCCTGGTTCATACGTAGTAAAAAATACTAAATCTCCAGCTTCTAAATCATCTGGTTCGACAAGTTTTCCTAATTTATATTGTTCATCTGCCGTGCGAGGTATGCGAATTCCATGTTTAGCAAAAACATATTCCAAATAACCAGAGCAATCAAAACCTGCTGGTGTATCTCCGCCAAACACATACGGCACGCCAATATAATCCTTCGCTGTAGCTATAATACCTGGGACTTCTTTTTTAGATAAAAATTGTCTGCCATATGGCACTGAAGATAAATTATCTAAAATAATTTTTTCGTTAATAGATGACTGCGAATTGACTATAATATTTTGTTTTCCGCCTTTAATAGCCCACCATGTCTCACGATTTACAATGCCTGTAACTTTTATTTTATGATCTTTTTGAAACGCTTTTACTGCTTCTTGCGTCTCTTTATCATAATTACCGCTAACTTTACTTAAATCATAATTCATACGAATGAGGTTTTGCTGTAAAACTATTACATCATGTCCATGAGAATTTAATTTTAGTATTGGTGCTGCCTGTGCATTAGCATTTATAAAACAACAAATAATTGCCAAAATCAATACTTTATAACTTAATATACAATATCGTTTTGCCATCTCCACCTATTCCCACCGTCCCTTCACTTTTATTTATACAATAATTGATATTAAATAGCTTCATGCATATTCTGTAAGTTAACTTTTAAAGTTTCGTTCACATCAAAAGCTTTTAAAGCTTTTATTTGTTCTTCTACATTATTAGTATAAAGAATTTCTATATTATTTTTTAATAAGCGTTTTACTTGTGCCATAACTAAAGAGCTTGATTTATTATTAGATAAAATAATATAGTTTTTAGCAATATCGCCATGAATTAAATTAATTAAATCGCCAACAGCAGGGCCACTTACTTTATCTTGAGTGATTACTGCAATTGCACCTAATTGTTCTAAACTTTGAGCTGTTTTTTCATCATCAGCTACTGCTAAAATAGCGATATCCATAATAGTTTTATCTACATTTTTCAAATCATGTGGCATAGCCAAATTCTGAATTTTAATATCTTCGATTTGACCCCAATCTACAGCCTGACCAACTACTAAGCCTGGGCAATCTGTGTGTAAATACACAGTTATTCTATCATCTAATGATTTTACTACTATTACTTTACCTAATGGATTTAACATTTTTTCTAAATCACTGATACTAGCACGGCATTTTACTAAACTAAATGATACTGCATATGTATAAACAATATCGAATTTAGGATTTGGCACATCATGAGATTTTTTAAACCCAGAAGAAAATAATAATACTGGTGATACATAATTTCCATCCAAACCAGCTCTACAACCTTGTAAAAATACCATTAAAGCTTTTGCCCCTGCATCTACAAAGCCATTTTTCTTTTCAGCTTGACTTAATGCAATGCCACCTGCTTTGATAGCTTCTGTTAAAATTTCAGCAATTGGTAAATTTGCACGAACAGCATTATAAGCACCTTTTGCCACTGCTTTTGCTGTAATAATCAAAGGACGTTCTACTTCATCATTTACTGCACGTTGAGCATATAAAATACCATATTGGAAAGATTTTCCAAAAACAGAAGATGATGCATCATATTTTCCTGCTAAACCTTTAGCAATACCACGTAAAATTTGTGAAATCAATACACCTGCATTGCCATGAGCACCTAAAACTGCCGCACTGCCTACACGTTTAGATACTCCACCAATGCTATCTGCCTGTAAATCACGAAGAGACATCGCAGCTGCACCAATTGTACGTAAAATATGTGTACCTGCTTTTTCATCCATTAAAGAATCAGCATTTAAAGCATTGATATTTTCATATTCTAATAAAAAGGCACTGTAGGCACCTGCTATCATTCTTTTAAAATCGTTACCTGTTATTACTTCTCTATTTCCTGTCATAAAAACCACTCCAATATTCTACCTGAATAATATATATATTCTACTAGATAATATTCTAAAAATCCATCAATATATCCTTTTATTATTTACAAAAAAATGGATGCATTAAAATTATACATCCATTTTATCACTTATTTATAAAAAATTTCCCATAATAAAGTTAAATTTAAGCAAGTTACAATTATACCGACAATGATTAAAATTATTTTCTGATATAAATGATTTGCAAATTTACCCATTATTTTTTTACTAGAGGTTAAATATATCAATAAAAAAATAGTAATTGGTAATTGTATGCTTAAAAACATTTGTGAATAAATCAAACCTTCAAATGGGTCTTGAATAAATAATATAACTAATATAGCTAAACCATAAGTTATCAATACACCATGCCATGAATGATAATCTTTAATATTATAATCTTCACCAAAAATACCAGAGAAAATACTGCCTCCTGCTATTCCGCATGTCGCTGTTGAAGATATCCCTGCAAATAATAAAGCTATGGCAAAAATCAAGGCTGCACTATCGCCTAAAATAGGTCTTAATAATTCTGTTGCTTGTGCTAAATCATCTACTTGTAAATTATTTGTGAAAAATACACTGGCTGCAATAATAATCATCGCACTATTTATTGCCCAACCAAGTCCCATAGAAAATAAAGTATCTAAAAACTCATATTTCAATTGTCGTTTTATAATTTTTTCATCTTGTAAATTCCATTGACGCGATTGTATTACTTCTGAATGTAAAAATAAATTATGTGGCATGACTACTGCCCCTAATACACTCATGATAATGACAATTGAGCCTTCTGGAAAAGAAGGTGTTACCCAACCACTTATAGCCTCAGTCCACTCAACTGAAACCATATTCAATTCAAGTAAAAATGAAAAACCAATAATAGATACAAAAGCTATAATTATTTTCTCCATTTTAGGATAAGAATTTGTTTTTAATAAAATAGCACAAAAAACTGCTGTAATTATAGAGCCTATAACAAGTGGTATATTGAATAATAAACTGAGTGCTATAGCTCCACCTAAAATTTCTGCTAAAGCTGTAGCAATAGATGCCATCATTGCCGTTGCTAATATTGGTCGTGAAAGCCACTTCGGTAAATATTTAGTAGATGCTTCCGATAAACAAAGCCCCGTTACTATTCCCAGATGAGCTGCATTATGTTGAAGCAAAATAAGCATTATCGTTGAAAGCGTTACCATCCACAACAATAAATAACCAAAATCTGCACCAGCTGCCAAATTTGATGCCCAATTACCAGGATCAATGAAACCAACCGTAATTAAAAGACCTGGACCAATATAGCGAAGAATTTCTCTAGCTCTTTCGCTTGCTGAATGTTTTTTACTATAATCTTTTAACATAAATTTATTCCTTTACTTTTATTTATTTGAAAATATTTCTCAATTAATATTTAATTTAAATTATAGCAAATATAAATATATAATCAACAAATATTTCTTTTTCATAAAATCATTCATTAAAGAAATAACTTATATATTATTTTCCTTTAATTATAAATAGCATTATTAATAATATTTAGCTTCATGATATAATAATTATATCATTATAAAAAGGAGATTATCTTATGAAACAATGTATGGAAACAGAAAAGCTCCATCGCCGTATAAAAAAAATTATTGGGCAATTAAATGCCATAGATAGAATGATTGATGATGAAACTATTCCTTGTGAAAATGTTTTAATGCAAGTAAATGCTGCAAAATCCGCTCTACATAGTGTCGGCAAAGTAATTTTAGAAGGACACTTAAAACACTGTGTAATTGATGGTATTCAGCATGGTGATGCAGAAAAAACAGTTGAAGAATTTGCTAAAGCCATTGACCATTTTTCTAGACTTTCATGAAAAAAAGCGATTGATTTTCATCAATCGCCATTTTTATTATTAGAGCATTTGTTCTTTTTTCGCTAAAATATCTGCTACAGCTTTGCATGCTAGACAATCACAATATTTCGCACCTTTTGCCTTAATATCTTGAGCATGAGCTAATACATTTTTTGCCATTTCTTCACCAAAAACTTTAACACCTATTTCAGAATTAGCAAAAGCAATCAATCCATCAATCGGCATAATATCAGCTTCAAGCTCTGCTATATATTTTTTAGTTTCTGCTAATTGATTATCTGTGCCAATAGCATCAAGCCAATTTTGTGCTGCTTGTTTTGCTTCTTTACTGCAAGAAGGAGCATTCATTAATTCATGTGTTTTTTCTACAACATAATCTAATACTTTTTGATCCATGATAAATCCATCGCCTTTCTAAGTATTATTTTCTCATTACTTTTATAATATAACTACTCAAAAAAATTGTAAAGTAAGCACCTTTTAGTAACATAGTTACTTTAAAGTAACTAATTATCAAATAAAAATGCACCTTAAAACTATATTAAGTCTTAAGGTGCATTTTTTATGCGTCTTGTAAGATTTCTCTTAATTTTTCCATATTCATATTTTGACGAACAGTATCTGCTAAACGATTAAATGCTGCTTGTTTCGCTGCTGCATAATTTGTACTTACAGGTAACGCTTCTAAACCTTTGCGTTTACGCAATATATTGATCAGACTACGACGATACTTATCATTATCAAAAATACCATGAATATATGCACCCATGACATTTTGTTCTTGATTTATCATACCTTCTGCCACCTGCACATCTTTATCAGCACGTTTTGTGATCATAAATGGATGATTTGCTTCTTTTGTAAATTTAGTAGTTCCCATATGAATTTCATAGCCAAACAAATCATCTATAGATAATTTTTCACCTAAAAATTTCCAAGAAAGACATTTTGCTTCAACTTGTGAAGTGAGTTTTTTCTCTACAAAAGTAGTTTCCATTGGCAAGAAGCCAAGTCCTTTTACGCTATCATTATCTGATTCAGTATGCAATGGGTCGCTGATTTTTTCACCAAGCATTTGATAGCCACCACAGATGCCAATGATAGGAATGTTTTTTTCATGAGCTTCATTTAAAGCTTTTTCCATACCACTATCACGCAAATAAAGCATATCTTCTGTAGTATTTTTGCTACCTGGAAGTAAAATTAAATCTGCTTCACCGATTTCTTGACCTTCTTTTACATAATAAAGATTTATATCATCTTCTTTACTCAAAGCATCAAAATCAGTGAAATTAGAAATTTTAGGAGTTTGAATTACTGCAATTTTTATTGGTGCATTTGCTTTATCTTTCGCTTGAGTCTTTTTATCATCTAAAGATACAGAGTCTTCATCTTCAATACCTAAATCAGGTAAATAAGGAATTACACCTAAAACTGGTTTTCCTGTTTTTTCTTCGAGGAAATCAAGTGCAGGCTGTAAAATAGTTACATCTCCACGGAATTTATTGATGATAAGTCCTTTTACTAAAGCTCTTTCATCTGGTTCTAAAAGCTCTAAAGTTCCCACAAGGGAAGCCAATGCTCCGCCACGGTCAATATCAGCAATCAATAATACTGGTGCATTTAAATATTTAGCAATACGCATATTTACGATATCATTTGCTTTTAAATTCACTTCTGCTGGACTGCCTGCACCTTCAATTACCATCATATCAAAGCGTTCTTCTAAACGACGAATAGCTTCTTTTACAGTGTCAAAAGCTTTTAATGAATATCCCTTATGATATTCACGTGCAGACATATTTCCTACAGCTTTTCCCATTAAAATAACTTGTGAACAAGCATTTCCTGTTGGCTTCAATAATACAGGGTTCATCTCTACAAATGGTTCAAGACCTGCTGCTTCTGCTTGAGCTACTTGAGCCCTGCCCATTTCATCGCCGTCTTTAGTTACATAAGAATTAAGTGCCATATTCTGTGCTTTAAATGGCACTACAGACATACCTTCTTGATAAAAAATTCTGCATAAAGCTGTAGTTAAAATACTTTTTCCTACATGAGAAGAAGTACCTTGTAACATAATATGTTTAGTCATCAGTTTTCCTCCATCTCTAGTGATTTTTTATAAGCTCTTATTTTTTCCACAAAATATTTAGCATTTTGCTTTGAGCCTAAAAAATGTAAATGCAAATATGAACCTACAATATTATCTTTAGCATATCCTGCTTTGTATTTCATATTATTACGCATTTTCGTAAATTCAAATGCCCATGGAAAACTTTCATCTTGTGTATCAATTTGTGTTGAAAAATGAAATTCATGACCTTTTATCTCATCATTTTGTTTTCCTAAAATATTATCTTGCAGAATTTTTGCTTTTACATAACCTACAGTCTGCAATTTTTTATTCATTTGAGCTTTTGCAGGAATAATCCCCACCATTTCATAAAATCTTTGCTCAAAATCATAAATTCCCTGCATTAAATACATAAAGCCACCACATTCAGCATATATCGGCATTTTGCGTTCATTAGCTTTGCGTATAGATTTTATCATCGAAGTATTTTGCATAAGTTCTTGGGCAAAAACTTCTGGGAAACCTCCACCAAAAATCAAAGCATCAACATCATCAGGAATAGTTTCATCTTCTAGTGGACTAAAAAATTTCAACTTCGCCCCTAAATTTTCTAATTGAGCTAAACTTGCTGGATAGTAAAAAGAAAAAGCTTTATCTTGTGCAATACCTATAGTTATATCTTTTTTGATATTTTCAGCTTCAAATTCTTCAACTTCAATAGCTGGTGCTGTTTTAGCAAGTTCAATGATTTCATCTAAATATACTTCTTGAGCAATTTTTTCAGAAATCTTTTCGATGACTTCACGTGCATTATTTTCTCCAGCTGGTGTCAAACCTAAATGACGCTCTGGCATATGCACACTATCATCACGGAAAATCGCACCATAAACAGGCACATTTATTTTCTTCATAGCTTCTTCAATCAAAGCTTTATGTGTTGGTGAACCTAATTTATTTAAGATTACACCGGCTAAATTCACATCACTATCATATAATTTAAAACCAAGTGCTATAGCTGCAGCTGAATCGCCCATTGATTGCACATTGATGACTAAAATCACAGGTGCATTTAATTTTTTCGCTAATTGTGCTGTAGAACTAACACCATTTTTTCCGCCATCATAAAGCCCCATAACACCTTCGATAATCGCTATATCGGCATCTTTTGATTCTTGCACAAATAAATCATTTATCATACTTTCATCAACAAGCCATGTATCGAGATTATGACCTTTTCTTCCTGCTGCCATGCCATGATAACTAGGATCAATATAATCAGGGCCAACTTTATACGGTTGTACATTTAAGCCTTTATTTTTTAATGCACGAAGTATTCCTGTAACGACTGTAGTCTTACCTGAACTACTTTGAGTGGCTGCAATAACTACACGAGGAATATTTACTTTTTTCATCATTAAATCACCTTATTAAATGCGTGTATTATCAATGATATACATTACTGCATTAATGCAAGAAGCAGCAATTGGGCTACCGCCTTTTGTTCCTGTTACTGTAATATATGGAACTTTTGATTCAGCAATTAATAAATCTTTTGATTCAGCAGCTCCTACAAAACCAACTGGTGTACCGATAATAGCAGCTGGACGAATATTTTCTTCATTCATTAAACGGATAACTTCAAATAAAGCTGTTGGTGCATTACCAATAGCAACGATTGCTCCATCTAATTCTTTACCAAAATGACGCATAGCAGCAATAGAACGAGTGATACCGTGTTCTTTTGCATATTTTGCAATTTTTGGATCTGCAATTTTACATTCTACAGAGCCACCCCAAGAAGCTAATTTGCGTTTATTGATACCAGTGCGAACCATTTCTACATCAGTATAGATTTTGCAACCAGAAAGCAAAGCTTTTTTCATGGAAGCTACTACATCTTTATGAATACGAATGATTGGTGCATAATCCACATCACCAGAAGCGTGAATAATACGAGAATAAATTTTTGTTTCTTCTTCGCTTAAATTTAATTTTTCAATATATGGTTTGATAATTTCAAAACTACGAACTTCTATCGCCATTGGGTCTTTGATAAATTCCATCAAAATCCCTCCTATTTTTCATATTTGGCAACAAATGTGCCTACACAATCATAATCATGAGTTAAATTTTTATAATCTATTCTTGGTCTATCAATAATGACAATTTCTAAACCTAATTTAATTGCAGCTGTCAATTTTGTTTCTGTGCCACCTAAAGTACCACTATTTTTCATTACAACAACATCTGCATTGTATTTTTCATATAAAGCTATATTCAAGCTTTCCGAAAAAGGCCCTTGCACAGCTACTATATCTTTGGGAGATATTCCACAGTTTTCACAGATTTGCAGAGAAGCAATAGCAGGAAGTACTCTCGCTATAATATGCTTATTGTATTTTTTACTATCATTAGCAAATAAATCTAAACGATTGCTACCTGTTGTCAAAAAGATATTTTCACCTAGTTGCATAGCAAGGTCAGATGCTTCTTCATAAGTTTTCACTAAATGAAGTTTATTATAAGCAGGTATTGGCGTTACTTCTCTTTCATAGCGAATATAAGGTATATTTAATTCATCACAAACCTGCATAGCTGTTTTAGATACATTCACCGCATATGGGTGCGTAGCATCTACAAAAACTTTTATCTGATTTTCTTTTAAGCAATTCTTCATAGCTTCTTCATCTAATTTATGGTCATTGATGATTAAATTTTCATCTTTCGGTAATAACTCTTTACCATAATTAGTAACTACGGAAGCCATAACTTTATAATTTTGCTTTAATAAATATTCTACAAGACCTCTACCATCTTGCGTTCCTGAAGCTACAAAAATCATACTTCATAGCCTCTAGGTGTTATCATAAAGCCTTCTTTAGCAAAAGTTTTGCTATTGCCAATGATTACCATAGAAAACATATTAATATCTTCTTTGGTGAAATTTTCTAAATCAGAAATAACCATTGTTTCATTTTCACGGCTTGCACTATTTACAATGCCAACTGGAGTTTTAGGGTCTTTATATTTTAACATGATTTCACGAATTTCTTCGATATGCTGTACACGTTTATGGCTTTTGGGATTGTATAAACCAATTACAAAATCACCTTGAGCTGCAAGGTCTGCACGTTTTTTAATCAATTCCCATGGAGTCAATAAATCACTTAGGCTAATAATTGCAAAATCATGCATAAGTGGAGCACCTAATACAGCAGCAGCCGCATTTACAGCAGAAAGACCTGCTACAATCTGAACTTGTGGTCTTTCTTCTTTTGGCAATTTCAATAATAATTCTAAGACAAGACCTGCCATACCATATACACCAGAGTCACCACTTGAAACTACTGCAACATTATGACCTTTTACAGCTTCTTCAATAGCCATTTTACAGCGGTCAACTTCTTGCATCATTCCTGTGCCAATTACATTTTTTCCATCTAAAAGATGTTTTATCAATTTAATATATGTGTTATATCCTGCTACTGTATCAGCTTCTAAAATAGCATTTAAAGCACGAGGAGTCATATCCTCTTTACCACCTGGACCAATTCCAATTACTTTAATCATTCCCATGCTAAGGACACCGTCACTTTCTCAAATTTTGTTTTCGGCAAAATTATTTTTGCCCTCTCATTATATGCCAATATAGCAGCTTGACATACATTTCCTATACCAATTTGTTTTTTTACAAAATTAGATTCAGGTAATTTATATTTATCAATCACATTTTGCATGATTGTATTATCATAAAAATGAGTTTCTACTTTATATTTTTCTGCCCATTGATGTAAAGCTTTCTCATTTTGCTTGACGATTGTAGAAACTAATGCTTTGATTTTTAAATCTTCACAATCTGCCATTTTTTTAGCTTCATTTATTGCCTGTTCCACAAGATTTAGTTCAACATCTCTGCGACAACCAACGCCAATTATCAATTGTTTTCGCGTTAAAAATAATATATTTTCTCGCACTTGTCGTTTATCTGTGATAAATACACAAAAATCATTTTGCCTATCAAATTCTTCTACATCAATTAATTTAGCTTCAATCTTAAAATCTCTAGCCAAATCGATTATCATCTGTTCACTTTGCTTTAAATCTTTATCTACATAATAAATAACTTTTTGCTGTTGAATTAATGCTGAATTAATTATTTTTATATGTTCTAAAGGATAAGGCACTAAATTATATTTTCTTGCCACCACATCAGGAGCAATTATTTTATTCGTATCTGTCGCTGTAGTAATTACTGGCATAGCATTTAATATATCAGCAATCTTCAACGTGAGTTCATTTGCTCCACCTAAATGACCAGATAATAAACTTATCGCAAAATTAGCTTTTTCATCTAAAACTATTACAGCTGGGTCTTTGACTTTATGCACGATAAATGGTGCTATCATTCGCACAGCAATACCTGTCGAAGTGAAAAATATAATCGCTTCATACTCAGCAAAAATATTTTTTATCACATCTCTCATTTTGTCATACTCATATATATGCTCAGCTAAACTAATATCATATCTATCTTTTTTTACATAGATATCACAAGTTTTCAAGGTATTTTGCAATTTACAAGCTAATTTAGCACCATTTTTAGTTACAGTAATAATTGCATATTTCATTAAGCTTTATCTGTACCTTGACGATACATATGACTAAATTCTGGTGCATAAAGACGAGATTTTGCATATTCTGTATCTAAACATTTACTTACAACAATCATAGCTGTACGAGAAATATTATTTTCTTTAACAATATCGGCAATAGTTTCAAGTGTACCACGTACAATTTTTTGTTCAGGCCAAGAAGCTTTCTGCACGATAGCAATAGGTGTAGATGGTTCATAGCCACCTTCAATCAGCTGTTCTACTACTTCAGAAATCATATGCACACTCAAGAAAATACACATAGTAGCTTGATGAGCTGCTAAAGATTTTAATTTTTCTTTTTCAGGAACAGGTGTTCTACCTTCATTGCGTGTGATGATTACAGTCTGAGAAATTTCAGGTAGTGTATATTCCTGTTTCAAAGCTGCTGCTGTAGCTAAGAAAGAACTTACACCAGGAATTACAGTATATTCAATATTGCGACGAGATAATTCGTCCATCTGTTCCTGAATAGCACCATAAATTGCAGGGTCACCAGTATGAAGTCGAACTGTCATTTTGCCTTCTTGTTCTGCTGCTGTAATTGTTTCAATAACTTCACCTAAAGTCATAGAAGCACTATTATAAATTTCACAATCTGCTTTTGCATAATCTAATAATGCAGGATTTACAAGAGAACCAGCATAAATAATTACATCTGCCTCTTTTAATAATCTTTGACCTTTAACTGTAATAAGTTCAGGATCCCCAGGGCCTGCACCAATAATATAAACCATAAAAAATATCCTCCCTAATTCATCTTATTTTAGTTTTTTACAAGTAACAATATAAACTGGATTTTGTGCATTGAACATATCATATGAACCGATTTGTCTTAAACGATTTACTTGTACTTGAATTGATTCATAAGTGTAATTTTCTTTTTGCTTCATATATGTTGTGATTTCAGATATTGTCTGGATTGTTACCGCATTTACGATAATGCGTCCACCTTCATTTAATTTACTATCAATTATATCTAAAATCTCAAACATATGTTTGCCACTGCCACCGATGAATACTACATCACAATTTGGCAATTCATCTAATCCTTTTGGTGCTTCTGTGGCAATGACTTTAACTTTATCTTCTAATTTAAATTTAGCAATATTTTGATGTAATAAATCAACAGCTAAATCTTTTTTCTCTATAGCATAAACTTCTCCTTGTGGAGCAAGTAAAGCCGCTTCAATAGATAAAGAACCTGTACCAGCACCAATATCCCAAATAATATTATCAGGACGAATTTTTGCCTTGCACATTGTCAAAATGCGAATTTCTTCTTTTGTCATTGGCACTTTATCGCGAATAAATTCTTCATCTGCTATTCCTGGTAAATTCAAATATGCACCAACTTTCTATTCATAATTTATTTTATATTAACCTTCAACTATCATCACACAATGACTCGCACATGCTTTTGTCTGTGCTTCATCTAAAGATAAGCTGACTATCTTTTCATCAGGATAAGAAAGTCTAGAACAAATATATGCTCTCGCATTTTTATCCCAACCTCTTGCAATCAAATATGTGGCTATAGCATTAGAATTAAATTTATTATCTGTGAGCATACCGATTATGCGACCTGGATAATATTTTAAGTCTTCATCACTTGGCACACGTCCATGAAAACTAAGTAGACTAGCGTCTTGCCATGGAAGTGCTATCTTGGCAAAAGCTGTTTGCATGGAACTTAGCCCTGGAATTACTTTTATATTTTCTAAAGGAAAATTCTTGCGCAAAGCACTTAACAAAGAATAATATCCTGGATCGCCAGATACCATCACTACTACATCATTATCATTTAATTCAACTTTTATAAAATCCATCACAGCAGTGATATCTGCTTTTATGGCAAAAGTTTTTTGACCTTGATGAGAAAATTCATTTAATGCTCTTGTTCCCCCAACTAAAACTTTTGCTTCATTTATAGCTTGCATAGCCATAGGAATGACATATTCTTTCGCCCCTGGACCAATTCCAGCCACAATTATTTTATGTTCCAACCTAATCTACCACCTATTTCTCTTGCATTATCGTCCATGCCCAAAATTTCACCTTTCAAAGTAACCATCACAGTTCCTACTTTGAAAGCATTAAATACATGTTGTTCACTGCGAAGACTAGCTCTTTTAGCTAATAAATCATAAAAACCTTTTTCTACCAATCCATATCTTTCAATAATTGGCATAGCTGCTTCTGTTGTCTTCACTTTAAAAATTTCTTCTATGCCTTTTTTACCCATACCTAAAAGAGCAGCATAAGAAGCTAATATTTCCAAGCGAGCATCAGCTATTTTACTATGTGTATAGAAAATTCCTCCAGCTACTTTTACCAATTTACCTAAATGACCAAATAAAAGCACTGATTTAATTCCTTCATCAGCAGCAAATTCCAACATATGACCGATAAAATTACTTGTCTGTACCATAGCTTTTGCTGGAAGATTTAATTTACTAGCGATATTTTCACCAATTTTCCCAGGAACAAAAATAATATCATCAAATCCATTTGCTTTGGCTACAGAAATCTGCGGTGTAAGTGAATTTTTAAAGCCTTCTTCAGACATTGGACGCACCACGCCAGTAGTGCCAATTATAGAAATACCACCTTCTATACCTAATATAGGATTAAGCGTTTTTTTCGCTAGTTCCACTCCTTTAGGAATAGATATCGTAATATCACAGCCATAAGCTTCTGGCAACAATTCACGAACGACTTTCGTCATCATTTTTCGTGGCCCTGGATTTATTGCCGGCTCTCCTGGTGGAATAGACAAACCTGCCTCTGTAACTTTTCCAATACCTAAGCCAGCATAAAAATTGATTTTATCATCATCTTTATTTATTTTTACTTCCGTAAATACAGAAGCTCCATGTGTGATATCTGGGTCATCACCAGCATCTTTTATGACTTCTGCTCTTGCTCCAGTTGATGTAAGCTCTACATTTTTAATGGGAATATGCAATAATTCTCCACTTAGAGCATATAATTCAATCTCTTGAACGACATTTCCCTGTAAAGCAAGTATAGCAGCTTTTGTACCAGCAGCTGCACAAGAACCTGTTGTATAGCCACTTTTCATTTCTTTACGCATAAAAAAATCTCCCTTTGGGCAGGGAGATAGACTTATCCCGTATTTCTACGAAAAATTCTCCACCTGCCCATCTCTCGTGAGTCTGAAAAATATATCATCTATAAATTTCACGGTGTTTTTCCAATAGGCAAGTCTCCTGACTTAGGTTCCTCGCTGATTTTCGCCTTCCCAAAATAAATTATTTCAGTGACATAATTAAAAATAGCTCCCCTTACAGTGGCGGGACCGTACTGGCTCTTCCAGTTTCCTTATTAAGCTTACGCACCTATCTCTATTTAATTTAATATATTATATTATAGGCATTATCCATTAATACTGCAAATCAAATTATTATTTCTTCAATATCTTTTCCACTAAATTTTTATCTAAATCAGGTAAATAAATAATTTCTTTTGCCAATGTTTCATGTTTATTTATCATTTTTTCCATGAAAACCATATCATACCAACAATTTTGCTTATAACCACATTTTGTAAAATGAGCTATTTTCTTATAATTAAATTTTTCATGGAAAGCTATACTTTGCGGATTGGGATAGGTTATGCTTGCTACTAAATTAGTTATATTTTGCAATTTTAAAATCGCTTCTAATTTCGTATATAAAATTTCTCCTATTTTTCTACCTTGATATTTTTCATTAATATAAATAGAAGTTTCTACACACCAATTATAAGCTTGTCGTTCCCTAAAAGTAGAAGCATATGTATAACCTACTATTTCATCACCAATACAAGCTAAAATATAAGGAAATTTCGACATTATTTTTGTTATACGCTGTTTAAATTCGTCAATTATTGGCACTTCATATTCAAAAGTGATATTTGTATTTTTTACATAGGGAGCATAAATTTCTACTAATTTTTCTGCATCATCTATTTTGGCTAAACGAAAAATTATTTTTTCATTGTTCTTCATTAAAATCTCTCCTCAATGACTAAATTTTTACTTAAAATCTATACAAATATTTATACTAAATAATTCTAGTCAAAATTTATATTGAGTCAAATAAAAATTTAATCATTATTGATATTCATTCTTGACACCATATACCCCATAGGGTATACTAAAGACGTAAAGATAATACCCCTATGGGTATATAATTATTTTAGAAAAGAGGCGTACATATGGCTACTACTTCTAATTTATCTATTGATAATAATAATCACAAACAAAAAGCATATTCAATCAATATCCATTGTGCTAATTGTGCTGCCAAAATCGAACGAAAAATCAACGAATTATCTAATGTAGATAACGCTACTATTTCTATTTTGACTAAACAATTAACTTTAACAGCTAAAAATCCTGATGAATTATTACCTACTATTCAAAAAATAGCAGACAAAATTGAACCTGGCACTATAATCTCTCAACTTGAAGAAAATGCTTCTAATTATAAAGAAAAAATCTATCTAATCGAAAATCTAGATTGTGCTAACTGTGGTGCTAAAATCGAAAAAAAATTAAACGAATTACCTGAAATTAAATCTGCTCAATTGACATTTGCTACTAAAAAATTAAAAATAGTAGCTCAAAATCCTGATGCACTTCTACCTCAAATAAATAAAATAGCTAATTCCATTGAAAATGGTGTAAAAATCATAAATGCTGATGAAGCTTCTTCAAAATCTCATCAAAATACAAAAAAATTTTTTGATGAAAAAACCATTGATATTATTGAAATTGTATTTGGTGCTATTTTATTTATCATTGGCGAATTTACCTCTCTTGTACCTGACCAATATACACTTTATCTGTATATCGTAGCTTATTTAATTTTAGGTTTCCATGTACTAAAAACTGCCATCACCAATTTATTTCATGGAAACGTTTTTGATGAAAACTTTCTCATGAGTATCGCAACTTTGGGAGCATTTGCTATCAAAGAATATCCTGAAGCTGTCGGTGTTATGCTCTTTTATCGCATTGGCGAATATTTTGAAGAACGTGCTACAGAAAAAAGTCGCAGTCAAATTATGGATGCTGTTGATTTACGACCTGAAACAGTAAATCTTCTCCATAGTGATAAAATGTCTGTTATTTCTGCTCATGAAGCCAAGGTTGGCGATATTTTATTAGTTCGTGCTGGTGATAGAATTCCTGTTGATGGCATTGTCATTGAAGGAGAAAGTCGTTTGGATACATCACCTGTTACTGGCGAACCTATTCCAATAAAAATTGCCCCAAATAGCTCTATCACTTCTGGTTGTTTGAATATTTCCGGCGCTATCAAAATGAAAGTAGAAAAACCTTTATCTGAATCTATGGTTTCACGCATTTTACAAGCTGTAGAAAATGCAGCTGCCAACAAACCTAAAATAGATAAATTCATCACTCGTTTTGCTAGAATTTATACTCCTATTGTCGTTTTAGTAGCTACGCTTACAGCTATCATTCCTTCATTGATTACAGGTGATTGGGAACATTGGATTTATACAGCTTTAACTTTTTTAGTAATTAGTTGTCCTTGTGCTTTAGTATTAAGTGTGCCACTTGCTTTCTTTTCTGGTATCGGTAGCGGTTCCAAACAAGGAATTTTATTTAAAGGTGGTCTAGCTTTAGAAGCTCTAAAAAATATAAAAACTATTGTCATGGATAAAACAGGTACACTGACTCATGGTAATTTCACAGTTAAAACTATAAATCCTACAAACAATTACACAAAAGAAGAATTGCTTTCTCTTTGTGCTAGTTGTGAAAAAATTTCTTCTCACCCTATTGCTATCAGCATTATCAATGAAGCCACTAAACAAAAACTCAATTTAAAAACTACTACTGATAATCAAGAAATTGCTGGTGAAGGTATAATCTGCACTATTGACAAGCAAAAAATTTATTGTGGTAATAAACGCTTAATGCAACGATTTAATATTGCTTTACCTGATGATTTGCTTATTAATGCTGGTACAGAAATATTTATTGGTATAGATGATAAATATGCTGGCTCTATTGTTATTGATGATACTATCAAAGATGATGCAAAATCCACTATCGCTAAATTAAAAAACTTAGGTTTAACTACAGCTATGCTCACAGGTGATAATGAACATAGTGCTTATGCTGTAGCTAATGAAGTAGGCATTGATAAAGTTCATGCTAAACTTTTACCTGAAGATAAATTAAAAAAATTATCCTCACTTAGACAAGAACATGGTAATGTATTTTTTGTCGGCGATGGTATAAACGACGCTCCTATTCTCGCCGGTGCTGATGTTGGCGCTGCTATGGGTAGTGGTGCTGATGCCGCCATTGAAGCTGCTGATGTAGTATTTATGAATTCTAAAGTTCATTCTATTTTCCAAGCAATAAATATTTCTCGCGATACCATTCGCATAGCATGGCAAAATGTAGTCTTTGCCTTAGGTGTAAAAATACTCATCATGATACTCGGTCTTATGGGATTTGCTTCCATGTGGGCAGCAGTTTTCGCTGATACTGGCGTAGCTATGATTTGTATTTTAAACTCCATTCGCATTCTCTATAAAAACTATTAATAGCTTCTAACTTTTAATAATCTGTTCATTTTCTTTTTTAGATGAACAGATTATTTTTTATATTTACGAAAATTTCTTGGAGTACATCCATTATATTTTTTAAAAAGTTCTGCATAATAACTTCCACTATTAAATCCACATTCTAATGCAACTTCTGTAATTGATAAATCTTCATTCTTTAATAAAATCTTACTTTTTTCTAATCTATATAAATTAACAAAATCATTTGGTGTTTTATTTACATATCGCTTAAAAAGTTCATAACACTTACTTTTACCTACATTTCCAGATTTTGCAATATCTTGTAAAATTATTGCTTTTTTATAATTTTGATAAATAAATATTACCATCTGTTTAAATATGTTCACATCATCAGAAGTATCATCTTTTATTAAGTTTAAATTTTTATCATTATCTATTAAATTATATATTTGATACCATAAATCATATACTAAAGACAACAATTTCCATTCTTTTGCTCTACAAGATTTTTCCTGCCAATCTATTAATGCAAATAATATTCTATCTAATTGTTTTCCTTCATTATTTTTCAAACACCATGCCAATAGTCCATTATTCTCAATAATAGGAATTACATATTCTCGATACATAGCTTTATTAATTGTTAATACTGAAGGATTTACCATTAAACAAATAAATTTACAATCATCATGATTATATTCATAACCATAATGTATCTGCTTTGAATTTACAATTAAAATATCATCTTTTATTAAATGAAAAATTTCTCCATTTATATAAAAATTCATTGAACCTGATAAAATTTTTATAATTTCTATATCATCATGCCAATGACATAAAGCTCTTTTATTTTCATATTGTATTAATTCTCTTATCTTTATAGATATTGGCAATAATAAATTTTCATATTCTACTACTTCTAAATTATTTTCTATTATATGCATAAAACTCATCCTCAGCAGATTATTGTTATAAAAAACTCGATCAATATTGATAGTATTATCCCCTATTATATATTATTATGACTCTATAATTAATTATTTTAGGAGGTTTTATCATGCTAGCTGATTATCATATGCACACTGAATTTAGTGATGACTCTACTTGCCCTATGGAAAAAGCTATCCAAACAGCAATAGCGAAAAATCTTGATGAAATCTGTTTTACTGAACATATTGATTATGGTGTAAAAACAGATTTAAATTGTGATTGTCAAAAATACCTTGAAAAATTTACATATTATCAAAAATTATTTTCTCCCCAAATAAAACTAAAATTTGGCATGGAATTCGGTATGCAAACACATACTATCAATCAATTTGCCAAAACATTTGCTAGTTATCCCTTTGATTTTATAATACTTTCTTGTCATCAAGTCGATAATCTTGAATTTTGGAACCAAGCTTTTCAACAAGGAAAAACACAACAAGAATATAATGAACTTTATTACCAAGAAATTTTAAAAGTAATCCAGCAATATAAAGATTATTGTATTCTCGGTCATTTAGATATGATTAATCGTTACGACCAAAAAGGAATTTATCCTTTCAATAAAGTCTTTGACCTTGTAAATGAGATTTTAAAACAAGTCATAAATGATCATAAAGGCATTGAAATTAATACTTCTTGTTATCGTTATGGTCTAAAAGATTTAACGCCTTCCGTTGAAATTTTAAAACTCTATAAAAAATTAGGTGGCGATATTATAACTATTGGTTCTGACGGTCATGATGTTGACCAATATGGCTTTAAAATCCAAGAGACTAAACAAATATTAAAAGATTTAGGATTTAAATATATCTATACATTTGACAAAATGAAACCTATCGCTCATACAATTTAATAATTAAAATAAAAAAACTAGATGCAGTTCAAAACTACATCTAGTTTTTTATTATTTTCTAGCACATTCATTATCTAAATTAAGCATAATTTTAAGACCATGGTCTAATGTCGGCAATAAATATTCTAAGCATTCTCTTACAGCTTTAGGACTTCCCGGCAAATTAATAATCAAAGATTTTTTTCTAATGCCTGAAGTTGCTCGACTCAACATAGCTCTTGGTGTAATTTTTAAACTATACATTCGCATAGCTTCAGAAATTCCTGGTGTTTCTTTTTCAATTACATCTTTTGTCGCTTCAGGTGTATTATCTCTTGGTGAGAAACCTGTACCACCTGTTGTCAAAATCAAAGGAATTTCTTTATCCGCAAGCTCTATCATTTTGTCTGCCAATAAAGCTCTATCATCTGGCAAAATTTCCATGGATACTACTTTATAATCAGACTCTTCTACAATCTGCTTTATACATGGACCACTTAAATCTTCACGAAGACCTTTTGCACCTTTATCACTTGCAGTGATTATCGCTACTTCAAACATTTCATTCACCTTCTCAAGCTTCTACAAAAATCGTATCTTGTGCTTTAATTTCTCCACCATTTAATACAATCGCAAACACACCTTCATTAGGCATGATACATTCACCTGTTTGCTTTTGAATATTGCAACCTAAATGGCATTTTTTACCTATTTGAGTGATTTCCAATAAAATATCATTTACTTTTAATCTTGTACCAATCGACAAATTTTTTAAATCAATACCTTCAACTAAAAGATTTTCGCCAAATGCACCAGCAGGAACTTTGAAATTATATTTTTCTTCAAAAGCTCTCACAGCTTCCACTGCTAATAAACTTATCTGACGATGCCATTTTCCAGCATGGGCATCATGCTCTAAACCAAAATCCTTTATCATTAAGCCCTTATCTACAGCAGTTTTTAAAGTACCTTTTTGTTCACTGATACATACAGCTAAAATTTTTCCCATCAATTAAAATCTATACTCCTTATTATTTTTCATAATCATAAACGCCAGATTTTCCGCCTTCTTTATGCAATAGACGTATATCTGATATTTCCATACTTTTATCTATAGCCTTGCACATATCATAAATCGTCAATAAAGTAACTGATACAGCATGGAGTGCTTCCATCTCAACGCCAGTCTTACCATTGACTTTTGTTGTCGCAATAGCTTTTATCATATAATTGTCTTCGTCTAATTCAAAATCAATCGTAATTTTTGTAATAAATAATGGATGACAAAGCGGTATCATATCACTTGTTTTTTTCGCTGCCATAATACCAGCTATCCTAGCAACAGCTAATACATCACCTTTTTTATTAGTCTGTTCTTTGATTGAACGAAAAACTTCTTGATTTACTTTTATACTACCTTCGGCAATAGCTATACGCATGGTAATGTCTTTTTGACTGACATCAACCATGATAGCTTCACCATCTTGATTAAAATGCGTAAAATTCGCCATATTTTCCCCATTTATAATTTATTATTTTAATTTTTTAGCCACATCAGTTACATCTTTAACAGTATTTACTGTATCTGTAATATCTGATGTTGAATTTCTAAATTCTTTTATACTTTTACCTAAAGCCTTACTTATTTCTGGCAATTTCTTAGGTCCAAATACCACTAAAGCAATCACTAAAATCAAAATTAATTCTGGTATACCTAATCCAAACATCTATTTTTCTCCCATCTAAAATTATTTTACTGAGCTCTTTTTTGAATTAACTGAGCTACAATACTAATTGCAATTTCGGAAGGTGTTTCCGCTTTAATATCTAGCCCTATAGGCATGATAATTTGTTTTATTAAATCTTCGCTAAAGCCTTTTTCAGCTAAATAATTTTCTACATGAATTTTTTTATGTCTACTGCCAATCACACCAATATATGCTGGAGGATTTTTCAATAAACTTTCTAAAACCAAGGTATCTTTCGTATGACCATTAGTCACAACTATTACATAATCGCTGTTTTTTATTTCCACTTGATTACTAAAATCTGCATAATCTACAACTACAATGCGTTTAGCATCTGGAAATAATTCTTTTTTTGCAAATTCACTGCGTTCTTCAAGCACGATATATTCAAATTCTAAATTTGGCAATAATTTTGCGACCTCTTGAGCCACATATCCGCCACCAAATAGATAAACTCTAGGGCTTTGCTTCATGATTTCTAAATACTGCCCAGATTGATTTGTTGTATCCATCTGCAATAAAGATTTTTTAGTCAACTTTTCTTTCAAAGCAAAACTTTCCGCTAAATCATAAACTTTAAAATCAAAGTTTTCATTTTGCCAACTTAAACTCAAAACGATTTTATTTTTCGTATTGATTAAAGTCAATGCTTTTTCCACTTGAACTAAATCTTTTTGCTGTAAATAATATAGAGCAACTGTCAACTGACCGCCACAAACCATACCGTATTCACCAGCAGTAGCATTATTCAAAGAAAAAGTCTGCACTATGGATTTACCATTTTTTAAATTTTGTTTAGCTTCCTGTATCGCCAAATATTCTAAAGGGCCACCGCCAATTGTATCCACCATTGAGCCATCAGATAAAATAAGCATATGTGCACCCACTCCACGCGGAGCAGAGCCTTTTTTCTCCATGACCATTGCCAAAATTACAGGATTATTTGCTTTTAATTGCATTTGCACTTTTTGCCAAAAAGCTTTTATTGTAATCATTTTTTGCCCTGCTTTCTCAAATTTTTCAAGCCATATAATACAGCTTCTAAAGCACCGCCACCTATAGCTCTAGATTTATCAGATATGCTAAAACAATGACTTTGCTCTGCTCGTGGATCAATATCTCCACATTTCATCTTATCTGTAACTACAATGCCATCATGCAACATACCGCGAACAATACCATCTATTAAGGCTGTTACTTCTCTATCATCAACATAGGCTACAATATCGCCTTTTTTTACAAAATCACCAATTTTTGCTACGGATTTAAATACGCCCTCGCCATTAGCTCTGATAATTCGCTCTACAGTATAACCACCAATATTCCCTGGAACACCTGTATTTTTTATAGCACTGCCATCTTCGATTACCTTACCTAAGAAATGACCTCTTTTCGTTTCGATAACATAATCGCAATCTTTTTTAGCTGTAAATCCAGGCCCTACAGCAATGACAATCGGTGCATCATCAATTTTTGTATTTATATTTTTCTTAGCCATTATAGCATCAATGATAATATCTGGTTTATATTCTTTCGCAATATCAGCATTTTCATCAACAATTACAGCAATTTTATCTTGTGCGATAACTTCTTGTGCCTCTTGATAACTATTTACTAACTTTCCTTTTATGCCTTCTATATTCACTTCATTTTCATAAACAGCATTAGAATAAGACACTGTCAATCTCACAGTCAAAGGCTTTTCTATCTCCGTCATAATAATCGGAAATCCTGCTCGTTGTAATCGCCAAGCAATACCTGATGCTAAATCGCCAGCGCCTTTTATCAATATTTTTTCCATTAAAATTACCTTTACCTTCTCTATTTTTACTTTCTAAAACTCATCACGATAACTACTTATCGCCACTTTTATTTTACATTCTGTCAATTTTTCAGCTATAAATATAGCCTCTTTTAAAGCAAGCAAAGTATCAACTTGATTTAAAATAACGAAAAACTCTCGCTTACCTATATCTTTTCTTGCCCCTTGTTCACTTGATATCACTTTTATTATATCATTTTTTGTCAGATTTTCGTTTACTTGCTTTTGTAAAAACTTTGCTAAAAGTTCGGCTCTACATAAAGATTTTAATGGCTGATTTAATGCACTCATGCCTACGATATATACCACTTTATTTGATGAAGATATATATACTGGTTCTTTTTGTTTAGGGAATTTAAATGGCAATCTTTTTGCTCCATCAGCTTCAATCAAAGTTATATCTGCCAAAGATACGATTTCTTGTAAAAATTCTTCGTCCCATGAACTTATCTTTTTGCCATAATCTTGACCAGTAAATACCCAATTTTGCTGTTTTAATTTTTGCTTTAATAAATTTTTATCTCTTATCGTTATAGCATCTGCTGTTTTAAACATCTTTGTCGTTGTTGTAATCAAAATTTTCTTATGTTCACGCACTAAATTTTTAGCTAATAATTTTATTGTAGAAGTTTTACCACCTGCACCAGATATAGAAATTATATCTTGATTTTTCACTTGCAAATACTCTACTATACTTTTATTAATTAACTTTTTCTTTGTATATTCTAAAAACATAAATTTATTCTCCTATGAGGTGTTTTCTATGTATAAAAAATCTCTATGCGTTGTTATTTTAGCTGCTGGCAATAGCTCTCGTTTCGGTGCTAATAAATTGCTTTATCCTATAAATAATATTCCTATGTATCAATATACTTTAAATTTAATCAAAAAACTAAATTCCAAACAAACAATTTTAGTTACTAAATATCCTGAAATCACCAAAAAAATTGACCCAAATATAATAGTTGTTCCTAACTATGATACTCATTTGGGTCAATCTCATTCTATGCAATTAGCCATAAAAGCCAGCCAACAATTATCTTCTGCTGATAATACAAATGATAATAATATTGACGGCTATTTATTCATCGTTTGCGACCAACCATTTTTGACATTTGCAAGCCTAAATAAACTTTATCAAATATGGCAAAAAAAAGATAATATCTGCGCTCTATCGCATAAAGGAAAAAGAGGTAATCCTGTGATTTTCGCTCAAAAATACGTGCCAGAATTACTCGCTATCCATGGAGATAAAGGCGGTCGCGTTGTCATTCAAAAACATCTTGATGAATTAACTTTAGTCGAAGTGAATTCTGCTAAAGAATTAGTAGACATAGATACATTATCTATATTAAATGAACTTCAAGACTAAAACTCAAGCTCTAAAATATGACCAACTGCTAAATTATTTTGTTTTATAAAATCTTCTACTATAGATTTATCTTCTATTTTACTAGTCCAACCAATGCCACAGCCACCTGTAAGCTCCACAGGTACAGGCAATAATCTGCCAGCGATATTTCCTTTTTTACAAGCAGATTCAAAAGCAAAAGCATGCGTCGGATTATCAAATGTTATCACTAATTTTAAAGATTTTCTTAATCTTGACATAAATCGTCCCTGATTTCTTTTATTGCTATTAATGCTTGTTTTACTTCTTCTTGTGTATTAAATCTTGAAAAACTAAAACGCACTGTGCCTTGTTTATCAGTTCCTAAAGCCTGATGAATAAGTGGCGCACAGTGTATACCACTGCGGACAGCAATGCTATATTCCATCCATAATCTATCTGCAACTATTGAAGAATCTATATCTTTGATATTAAAACTTATCACTGGTACGCGATTTCTTTTAAAACAGCCATAGATTTTTACATCTTCAATATTTTTTAGACCTTCATAAAAATCTTTTGCCAACAAAAGTGCATCTGTATCTAAACCATTTTTTAAAATCCAATCTACAGAAGCATTCAGTCCTGCAATACCATGAACATTAGCTGTTCCCGCTTCAAATACATTTGGCATCATATCTGGGTGATTTTTCGCAAAACTATAAAAACCACTGCCACCAACTTTTACAGGTACAGGGTGAAGACCTTCTCGCAAAACTATACCACCTGTACCTTGCGGAGCAAATAATTCTTTATGACCTGTAAAACATAAAATATCTATGTTGAAATTTTCCATGTCAATCGGTATTAAACCAGCTACTTGAGCAGCATCTAAAATAAATAAAGCATTATGTTCATGAGCTATAGTTCCTATACGCTGTATATCCATGAGATTACCCGTAACATTTGATGCTCCTGTTGTAATCACAGCCAAAGTATCAGGACGAAAAGCTCTTTCCAGCAATTCATATTCAAAATTTCCATCTTTATCTACAGGAATTATGGTTAAATCCAAATCACCATCACGCAGATATAATGGACGCAATACAGAATTATGGTCATTTGCTGTAGTTATGATATGCCCTTTATTAAAAAAAGATGCTATGACTAAATTCAAACTTTCTGTTACCCCAGAAGTAAATGCCACATTTTCTGGTTTTGCATTAAATAAAGTAGCAATTTTTTCACGTGCTTCATAAACAATTCGCGAAGACCAAATAGATGGCCCTGTTGCACTTCTTGATGAATTGCCAGCATTAGCTAACGCTTCAATAACAGCAGTAACTACACAATCTGGACGATAATAACTCGTTGCTGCTTGGTCAAAATAAATCATGGTTTTACCACTTTCGTCGCTTTTGCTTGACGCTCTACAATATCAAGCATATTTACGATTTTACCTACAGCTAATTTTTCTTTTAACTGATAAAATTCTAAACAAGTGCCACAAGCTACTATTTCTACACCAGCATCAGCTAAAGTCTTTAAGTCCTCTAATACTTCAGAACCTTCAACTGCTAATTTAACACCACTATTATAAAAAATAACAGCTTTAGGTAAAGTTTCTAAACAAGTCAAAGAATAAATAAAGCCTTTAATCAAAATACTGCCTAATTTATCATCGCCATGACCCATTACATTACTGCTGACTACAACGACAAAAGAATTATCTGTCTTTGTTGGCACTTCACATTTTATTTCTTCTTGTTGAGGAATGAACATGGATTTTTTTACGAACAAAGATACTATATAATCTGTACCTTGTTGTACTTTTTGAGATGGTAAATTCATCTGGCTTGCCATTTTTTCCAAATTCTGTGCAGAAACTAAATTGTCAACAACTACATTTAATTTATCATCTTGTGTCAAAGTTTTTAATGTATCTCTAGCCATTACAAGCGGTTTTGGACAAGCCTGACCTCTAGCATCTATAGTTTTTTCCATAAAAATCACCTCTAAAAAAATTACATAACATTTATTTTATATTTATTTAAATTTGTCACCTTGCCCACAATATGAGCATCTATATCTGCTTTTTGCATTTCTTCCACTAAAGATTTACTATCCTTAGAATTTACGCTTATCAATAAACCGCCAGAAGTTTGTGGGTCGAATAAAACTTCTTGCATAGCAAAAGATATTTCGTCTGCAAAAGAAACTCTATCTCCTGCAAAATTGCGATTTCTCTGACCTGCACTTGTGATTAAAAAATTATCTGCATAAGTCAAAGCTTCTTTGATAATTGGCAATTTATCTGCATAAACATCTACACTATAATCTTTAGCTACCATTTCTAAAAGATGACAAATAAAACCAAATCCTGTTACATCAGTGCAAGCATGAACATCATAATCAGTCATGATTTCTGCCGTCTTTTTATTTAAAGTAGTCATGGATTTTATAGCTTTTTGCATAGCCTCATCACTTGCTTCACCGACAGAATTTGCCGCCATAATAATACCTACACCTAGTGGTTTTGTTAAAATTAAATCATCATTTAATTCTATAGTATTATTTTGATATATTTTTTGAGGATTGACAATACCTGTTACTGCCAAACCATATTTTATACTTTCATCATTTACAGAATGACCGCCAGATAAAATTCCGCCAGCTTCCATAATTTTACTAGCTCCGCCAGCCATTATCTGCCCTAAAATATTTAAATCTTCATTTTCAGGAAAACACACTATATTCTGTGCAGTTTTTACTATGCCACCCATAGCATAAATATCACTTACTGCATTTGTTGCTGCTATTTGCCCAAAAATATAAGGGTCATTTACCATCGGTGGGAAAAAATCTAATGTCTGTATCATTGCAATATCATCTGTCAATTTATATACAGAAGCATCATCACTTGAATCAAAACCCACTAATAAATTTTCATCTTCAAATTTAGGCAATTTAGATAAAACTTTACTTAAAACCTTCGGCCCTAATTTGGCACTACAACCACCACTTTTACAAAAAATCATAAATATCCTCCTCCCAATTTCAATCAATTAAATTTATAAAAATTTTATTTTTACTTTTTTATCAAATGATTTAATAAAAGTTTACCACATATTTCCTAACAATAAAAAACTCCTTTAGCTAAAAACTAAAGGAGTTTCTTTTATTATTTATTATTTTTTTAATTTATTATTTCTATTTAAAATAGCATTTAAAATAATTGCTGTTAAACTTCCGATTGTAATACCACTATGGAAGATAATGCTCCAAATGCCAGTTAAATGTTTGAAGATTTCAGGAACAGCCATGGATAAAAGACCCATTGCAAGGCTGATACCTACGATTAAGACATTATAATTGCCTTCGCCTTCGTATTCAACTTTCGCCAATACACGAATACCATTTGCTGCTACCATACCAAACATAGCGATACCAGCACCACCAAGTACAGGAGCTGGAATACATGCAACTAAAGCTGCCATTTTAGGGAATAAACCTAATAACATTAAAATTACACCAGAACCAGCTACAACAAAACGGCTTTTTACATTTGTGAGTGTAATAAGACCAATATTTTGAGCAAATGCTGTATAAGGGAAAGTATTTAAGATACCACCAAGTAAAGTGGAGAAACCATCAGCACGAAGACCTCTTGTAATTGTTTTTTGATCTGCTGGTCTACCTACGATAGCACCTACAGCGATAATATCACCAGTAGTTTCTGTCATAACAACTAAGATAACTAAAATCATTACAATAATTGCTGGAATATCAAAAGTTGGTACACCAAAATGAAGAGGAGTAACAAGACCTAGCCAATCAGCTTTACCGATATGGCTAAAATCTGTATAACCACAGAAAGAAGCTACTACTGTACCTATTACTAATGCTAACAATACGGAAATATTTCTCCATACACCAGAAAACCAACGATAGAATATAATTACTAACAATAAAACAAAAGCAGATAACAATAAAGTTGGAATACTTCCAAAATCTGCAGCAGCTGGATTACCGCCACCAGCCCATCTTACTGCTACTGGCAATAAAGACAAACCAATAATTGTAATAACACTACCAGTTACTACTGGAGGGAAAAAGCCAACCAATCTGCTAAAAAATGGAGACATTAAAAACATGAACAACCCGCTGGCTATAACAGCACCATAAATCGCTGTTAACCCATCAGCTTGACCAATCATTATCATCGGCGAAACAGCTGCAAATGTTACACCTTGCACAATTGGTAATTTACTTCCCATTTTACATGGACCCAAAGTCTGAATTAAAGTCGCAATACCAGCAGTAAATAAGTCTGCATTAATCAAATAAATTAAATCCTCTGTACTAAGACCGATAGCATTCGCCACGATAAGTGGTACCGCTACCGCACCAGCATACATTGCTAATACATGCTGAAGACCATAGAGAAACGTTTGACCTAATGGCAATCTTTCATCAACTGGATGTACAGATTTGTTCATTAAAAATACCTCCTGTATTCAATTAAAATATATAATATAGTGATATTTATTTATTATATCACTTATCCACCAATTAAAGACATAGATTTATCTTCTTTTTGTGAAAAAGCTTCATTTTCTAAGTGATGATTTTTAGGTTTATGATAAATAGTATCCTTTATTATCGCTAAAATTTCTTCATCTGTTACATTCTTTTTCAATAAATCATTTAAATTAACACCACTATTATAATGTAGACAAGGTTTTAATATGCCTGTTGATGTCAATCGTAAACGATTGCAATTAGCACAAAATTTATGTGATAATGCAGAAATAAATCCTATTTTTATTGATAAATTTTCTACTTGATAATAATGTGCTGGGCCTTCAAATACATCTATTTGTTTTAAAGCTCCATATTTTTTGCTAATTATAGCTTTTAAATCATCTTCTTTTACCGCTTTAAAATTCTTTGCCACATTCATCGGCATTAACTCGATAAAACGCAAATCTATTTTATTATCATTGGCAAATTCAATCAAGGGAATTATCTCTTTTTCATTTATACCCTGCATAATTACACTGTTGATTTTTAAAGAAATATTTTCTTTTTGAGCTAATTTTATTCCTAATATAACTTTATCTATATCTCCGCCACGTGTAATTTCTCTAAATAAATCTTTATCAATACAATCTAAACTTAAATTTATACCACTTATACCAGCTTTTTTCAAAACATCTACTTTATTAGATAACAATATGCCATTTGTAGTCAATACTATTTTTTCTATACCTTGTATTGCTTTAAATCTTATTATTAAATCTTCAATATTTGGATATAATAATGGCTCTCCACCAGTGAGCCTTATTTTTTTTATACCCGTTGAACTGATTAATTCCACTAAATGTATTAAATCTTTTTGCGAAAGCATTTCTTCTGTCTGCTTTATTTTTTGCTCTGGCATACAATACTGGCAACGTAAATTGCAATTACTTGTAAGTGATACACGCAAGTAATCTATATTACGCTTAAAACAATCTTGCATTCAAAATCCTCATCATTTCTATTTTACATAAGCTTAATTTTGATTTTCTATCTCTTTGCGTTCAACTATCAATTCAGCAGTTACTTCATCGCCTACATTTAAACTTGTACCTTTTAATTGATAGATGAAACCGTTATATTTTTGCAATAAAGTAGCTCTTGTTACTCCTTTAGGATTAATTATTTGCGCATGATATTTATCATCTTGTTTAAAAATATGAACTTGCAAGCAAAAATCTGCATTTTTCGGTGCTGTAAAATCAAAATCTACAGTTACGTTTACTGTTTCCAAACTGCTTAATTTTTGATGATAATATGCTTGCATAATAGCTTTTAAATAAAAACGCATAGCTAATTCTGCACCATTTGGAGGGCCTGCAATGCCTAATACTGGTTTTTGGTTAAATTTAGAGAAGCTAGAATGTTTACCTGGTCTACAACCTAATTCGTAAACTAAAACTTCACCTTCTGTTTCTAATAAATCAAGCGTAAAATCCTTTGTTCCTTTAGAAGAACCTGCATTTATTAAGATAATATCTGCTATTTCACTTGCTTTTGTAAGAGCTTCTTTTATTTTTTCTTTATCATCAGGGATTATCGGAAATATAGTTAAATCTGCTTGATATTGTTTACAAAAAGCAGATAACATCATGCTATTTGACTCTATATTTTTATCTACTGGATAATCTTCACTTTGCCATGAAACTAATTCATCACCAGTAGGAATAAATGCAATCTTTGGTCTTGCTATAACTTTTACTTCTTTAATACCGCCTGATGCTAATAAACCGACTTGAGGTGCTGTGATTTTTTCATATTTATTTACTAAAACTTCATCTTTACCGATAAGACTTCCTGGTGGGTCGATTAACTGTCCCTTTGTTTCAGGTTTAGCTAAAATTTTTAATTTACCATCTACAAAACGGACATCTTCTATTAAAATAACTGTATCATATGGCTCTGGCACTACACAGCCAGTATTGGCAAAAATATATTCCTTGCCTTCTTGCCAATTTTTAGTATCTGGTATGCCATCTTTAAAATCTGCAAAACAAACACCGATGCCATCCATTTTGCTCACTGGCAATTTAGGTAAAATGACTTTTGCCTTTACATCTTCAGCACTGACTTTATCTACAGCATTATATAAATCCACAACTTCAAAATTTCGTTTAAAGTCTATCTGCTCTATGAGAAATTTTTTCATCATTTCTCGAGAAGGCATATAACCCTTTTCTACATATTCACGATAAGCCATAATATCACCTCATAATTATGTTACTTATATTTTTTATTATTTTATCTTTCCAGAAAAGAAATATATAAGTACAGTTAAAACAAGTCCTAAAGCTCCATACAATGGTCCTTTTTCAACAAAAGCATAAATGGTCATCACCAAACAAATAATAACTGCGATTGAAATTTGTTTAGCATTTTCTTTACGGTAAGCAAAAGTTTCATAATCTACGCCTGCTTCTTGTTTAAAACACTCTTGGCAAATAACACGTTTATTGCCATCTTTATCAGTATTGACTAAAGCTACTTTTTCATCAATATGTTTATGACAAATCGAACATTCTACCATCTTTTTACCCACCTTCAATCTTTATTTTCAGATAAAAACAAAAAAGACCTGCTCTTATGAGCAGGTCTATTATGCACATATGGCAGAGAGGGTGGGATTCGAACCCACGGTACCTCTCGGTACAATTGATTTCGAGTCAATCACCTTCGACCACTCGGACACCTCTCCACTTATTCATGATATGATTAGAACCACAAAAATTATATCATTGTCAAAATCAAAATACAATACCTAGATTTATTATTCTTCAGTCACTATAGCCTTAGCCATTTTCTCAAATTTTACACGAGGCATCATTACAAAATGACCACAACCATTACATTTTAGACCAAAATCCATACCCACTCTAAGTATTGTCCATGTATCACTACCACATGGATGCTTTTTTTTCATACGCACTACATCATTTACTTTATATTGAACTTTTTCCACCATCTTTACCTCACTGCTTCAACGTAGTTTTTTTTTATGACTGAACCATTTTCATCTACTGGTTCTGGGTGAATAGTAATATCAAATCCACCAAATCTATTTCTTATCTTGCATTCAATATCATCACAAATATTATGAACTTCTTCTAAGTGCATATCTTTATCAAAAGTAACATGCACATCTAAAAGTCTATCGGAACCAGATTTTCTAGTGCGTAAATGATGATAACCTTTTAATCCTTTATGTGATAAAATTATTTCTCCAATAATCGCTTCATCTTCTTGAGATAAACTGCTATCAGTCAATTCTCTTGCACTATCTACTACCATTTTATAACCAGCACGGAATATAATCAAAGCCACTATAATTGCAATAACAGGGTCTAACCATAAAAAGCCAAAGACTTTCATACCTACAAGACCTAATAAAACACCTACAGAAGTCCAAACATCTGCTTGAAGATGCAATCCATCGGCTTCTAATGCTTGAGAATCAGTTTTTTTTGCTACAGCAATCAAACGACGAGAAACAATTATATTTACTACAATAGAAATAAACATGATATAAATACCATATTGTAAAAATTCTGGGTCTAATGGTGTATTAAATTTGTGTATTGCTTCATAAATAATAAAGATAGCAGTGGCTACAATCAATAACGCTTCTACTGCTGATGATAAATTTTCAAATTTACCATGACCATAATCATGTTCTTTATCTGGTGGTACTACAGCTTTGCGCACAGCCCAAAAAGCAATAAAAGCAGCTATCAAATCCACACCTGAATGAAGTGCTTCTGAGACTAAACTTACTGCGCCTACATATAAACCAACAGCTAGTTTTAAAATAACTAATAAAGTATTCGACATAATAGACAGCCATGCCGTATTACGTTTTAAAGTATTTGCATCTGTCATAAAAATCACCCATCCCCTAAAAATATAAATGCTATTAATTATCATTCAAAAAGTTTTTCATAGCAAAAAATCTGCAACATCTCATTTAGATGTGCAGATTTGACAAAAAATATTATTTATATCCTAACACACGGAAAAATATATGTAAAGTAAAACATATTGTTTAGAATTTCTAAATAATATAAAAATTAACATAAATTTACTAGACAAAAATTAAATTAATGATAAGATAAAATTAGTATTTTATTTAAGCGAATTGAAAGGATTTGATATAATGCTTTACCCATTAAAACTAAATGCAGCTTTTAAAGATTATCTATGGGGCGGTACAAGATTACGCGATGAATTTAATAAACAAACTGATATTGATCCTGTAGCTGAAAGCTGGGAATTATCTTGCCATCATGATGGACAAAGCATTATCAGTAATGGCGAATTTTCTGGTAAAACTTTAGCCCAATATATTGAAACAGTAGGCAAACAAGTAATTGGTACAAAAGCTCCTAAAGATAAAGATTTCCCTATTTTAATTAAATTTATTGATGCTAAACAAAGTTTATCTGTACAAGTTCACCCAGATGATAAATATGCACTTTTACACGAAGGCGAATCTGGTAAAACTGAAATGTGGTATGTAATGGACGCAACTCCAGATGCTACTTTAATCTATGGATTTACTCATGAAATTTCTCACCAGGAATTTGAACGTCGTATCAAAGATAATACTCTTCTTGAAGTTTGCAACCAAGTGCCAATAAAAAAAGGTGATGTATTTTTCATCGAAGCAGGTACACTCCATGCTATTGGTGCAGGAGCATTGATTGCAGAAATTCAACAAAGTTCCAATTCTACTTATCGTGTATATGATTATGGTCGTGTGGGCAAAGACGGTAAACTTCGTGAACTTCATATTGAAAAAGCTCTCGCTGTAACTAAACTTGAACCACCAACTAGAAAACCTGAACCTATCGCCAAACTCACAGCTTTTGCAGATTATGATTTAACAATTCTCGCACAATGTGAATTATTCAATGTAAGTCATTTTGATTTACACGGCAATTGCTCATTAAATGCTAAAAAAGATAGTTTCCATTCTATCTTAGTTTTAGATGGACAAATAGCATTGACTTACGGAAATGATAGCTTCACTATCACCAAAGGCGAAAGTGTATTTATTCCTGCTGATATGGGTGAATATATCTTAAACGGCACAGGTGAATTTATCTTAACTACATTATGATTACAATATAATAAAAGCAAAAGGCAAGTAAATCAAATTACTTGCCTTTTTTATATTTCAACATAATAAATTTATTGTCTTCTTTTTTCTGGAGTTAAATAAACTAATACAATACTTATAACTAATAATATAGCAGTCAATGCTAATGCCATAGTAAGTCCATAACTTTCAGCAAGTGAGCCTGTAAGCATTGTGCCAAAACCACCAAGACCAAAAGATAAACCGAGCATCATACCGGAAGCCATACCTGGATTATCTGGCAATAAATCCTGACCCCAAACTATAGCTCCTGGATTTGCTGCCATGACTAAGCCACCACCAACAAATAAAGCAATATACATCAATATATCTATTTGTTGTGCAAACAAGAAATACATTGTAGGGATTAATGTAAATATCAAAGCCCACAAAATTACTTTTTTATAGCCGATTTTATCATTTAACGCTCCACCGATTAAACCACCGATTACAGAACCACATAAATATATTGTCAAAATCCAACCACTTAAAGTATTATCACAACCTTTTTCTATTGCCCATAAAGGTAAAAATGTAACTAGAGCTGTAAATAACCATGCTCTAAGTCCCATGGATATATTAAGCAACATTAACGGTTTATTTTGCAAAATTTGAGCTAAATTAAAATGCATATTCTTAGCTACTTGTTCATTGACAAAACGCGCTTTAGATAATCCTGAACTATACATCAATACACCTAAAATAATTGCAGGTATAATCAATATAGGTAAATAATCCAAACTGTACATCTGCATAAAATAAACTAATAAAATAGGAGCCAATGCAAAACCAAAACTGCCACCAGCTACAAATATTGAGATACATGTTGATATTTTTCCATCAGGTGCCACTTTGCTGACTAAACCAGCACCCATAGGATGAAATGTAGAAACAGCCAATCCACTAAGTCCAATCAAAACAGCTAATACAATAAAATTACTTGCCCAATTAGTAAGACAGATAAATACAGCTCCAAAAGGAATAATCAGTGGCATAATCTTATTAAAATTATATTTATCCATAAAATAACCAAAAACAGGCTGTAACACATTTGCAGATAAAGACATAACCATAACTAACGCACCACTTAAGGTAAGTGATAAGCCCAATTTAGGTATTAAAATCGGCAATAAGATAGGTAAAAAATTACAATAAAAATCATTAAAAAAATGACCCATTGCTAATAAAATAACTTGCAAATAAGATTTCTTAACTACTACTTCAGTTGACATTATGTATACCTCGAAATTAAATTTATTTATAAAAAAAGCGAAAGCTTATGCCTTCGCTAATAAACAAAAAAAGGAAGCTTTCGCTTCCTATAATTTCTAATGGTCGGAGCAGCAGGATTCGAACCTGCGACCCCCTGGTCCCAAGCCAGGTGCTCTACCAAACTGAGCCATGCCCCGTTTCTCACTTGTTCCCCGTGAGAACATGTATTATTATATGACCTTTACGAGGAAATGTCAACACCTTTTTTTAATTTTTTTATAAAAAATTTTAAAAAAGTTTTTATAGCTGAAAAAACCTTATAAATTAAGGCTTTTTTTCATGTTTAACTATAATCATACAAAAGTTTTTGTATTTTTTCTATATCTTTTTTAATAAATTCATCATTATTTAAAATTTTAAAAGGAAAAATATTTTATTCTATAGAATATATATTTATATACTTAATAATCTAATTATGACCTACATATAACGCTCATTAATTTATTAAATATTAATATATTTTTTAATATTTCCTTAAATCTACAAAGGAATAAATTCCCATTTTATGTTACAAAAATATTTCTAGGAGATGATTAGTATGCATTTTTATTGTGAAAAATGTAAAAAAGAATATCCATTAAATTCAATTTCTTACCATTGTTCTTGTGGTGGTTTATTTAGATTATATAAAAATAACACTGATCCTATAACACCAGAAGTTTCTATTGGAGAAATTGAAACACCGCTTATACCTATAAAATTTGGTAAACAAGAGTTTTTCTTTAAAATGGAAAACTTAAATCCAACAGGTTCTTTCAAAGCCCGTGGTGCCAAGACAATGATTAGCATACTAAAAAATCTAGGCATAAAACACATAATTGAAGATTCTTCAGGAAATGCAGCTTCTGCTATAGCAGCTTACGCAGCTGCGGCAAATATGAAATGTACTGCTTATGTACCTGAAAATATAGCTGAAGGCAAATTAAAACAAATTGAAACATTTGGTGCTCAAATTCGCCTTGTTATTGGTAATCGTGATACCGCAGCCAAAACAGCTCAAAAAGAAGCTACAAAATCTAAAACATATTATGCTTCTCATGTCTATAATCCTTTATTCTTCGAAGGAATAAAATCTCTAGCTTATGAAATTTACCATCAATTAAATGACCATGTACCTGAATATATTTTCCTTCCTGTTGGTAATGGTACAATGCTTCTCGGTCTTTATTATGGATTTGAAGAAATTGGTCGTTTACCAAAATTCATCGCTGTTCAAAGCGAAAATTGCTGTCCTTTATATAATGCATTCAAGAAAAAACGCAAAGGTTCCAAAGTTGGTTATACTATAGCTGATTCCATACGTGTAGAAAAACCAATGCGTTTAAAAGAAATGCTCATGGCAATTACTCGTAGCAATGGTGAAGTCCTCACTGTAGATGATGAAGAAATTATCGAAGCTCAACATCAAGTAGGTAGAAAAGGTATCTATATTGAACCAACTGCTGCTGCTTCCGTTGCTGGTGCTTTAAAATATTTCAAAAAAGGAAAACCAGATAATTACCGTGTTATCATTCCAATAACTGGTGCTGGTATCAATACTTCTAGTAACAAAGATTAAAATAAAAGTCAGTTTTAGTAAAAGCTAAAACTGACTTTTTTTATCAACATATCCATCATTATCAAAAATAACTTACTATATATCCTTTTATCCCTAAAAATTTATGATAAAATATATTATTAATTAACTCAAATTAAATTTATTTTTAGAAAGGATGTTTTGATGGAAGATATTAATATCTATATGTGTTTATTTCTAATTGTTACTGGATTTATCGCAGCTTTTATCGATACTGTAGTTGGCGGTGGTGGTCTTATTTCTTTACCTGCACTTTTATTTACTGGCATGCCTCCCGTTACAGCTATAGCTACGAATAAAGTGTCTGCTTCTATGGGTGCTACAATCGGTTTTGCCTCTTTTATTCGCTCTGGTAGAGTAGATTTTTCTACTATAAAATATTTACTACCACTTTCTTTCATTGGCTCAATCTGTGGTGCTAGTATTTTAAAATTAATTCCTTCTGACTTTCTTCGTCCCTTGATTATCATTTTACTTGTAGCTGTAACTATCTATACTTTGACAAAAAAAGAATTTGGTCAAGTCGCTACATTTAATGGTATGAGTCAAAAAATGTGGATACTAAGCGCTATTGCTGCATTTATTTTTGGCTTTTATGATGGATTTTTCGGCCCTGGTACTGGCACATTCTTATTATTTGCATTTCTTTGGATAGGTTTTGATTTTATCGGTGCTGCTGCTAATGCTCGTGGTTTAAACTTCGCTAGTAATATCGCTGGTGCATTATTTTTCATCAGCTCTGGCATTGTCGATTTCGCCTACGCCATTCCTATGGGACTTGCCATGATGGTTGGAGCCTTCTGTGGAGCTCGCATGGCCATTGCCAAAGGTGCTACATACGTAAAAACCTTATTTATCATCATGTCCATCGTATTAATCGGAAAACAAGTAATCGATTTATTCAAATAATACAATGTTCGTTTTTCTTTTATATAAAAGAAAAATGAACCAAAAAGAAAATCTACCCGCAATATTGATTTTACTTTGACAAAGATAAAACTATGTCTACAACGCTCTAAACTCGCTTCGCTCAAACAATAGGACTAAAACCGTATCCATAGTTTTATCTTTGTCAATAGCTTTCAGCTACCGTAAAAGTCTGCTAATGCGGGAAAGTTTGGTATTATATTAATAACACGTAATATTATTTTCCGCATTATAAATTTTTAGTGGTAACCTTTAGGTTATTGAAAATAATTGTCGCTGAATACGGTTTTAGTCTGAATGTTTGAGCGAAGCGAGTTTCTAAGCGTTGTATGAAGCGAAAATTATTTTCAAAGCTAAAAATTTATCTGCGGTGATTTCTTTGGTTCGTTTCTTTGTCACCAAAGAAATGAACATATTATAATTGGGAGGGTATATTTTTATGTTATATGCAGTTATTGACATTGGTTCTACTACTATTCGTATGGCTATTTATGAAATCTTGGATAATAAGTTAAATCTTATTCATAAACGCAAATATACTGTAGGTTTAGCAAGTTATGTTAAGGATAATGTCATGGAACAAGCTGGTATTGATAAAGCTTGCGAGATTTTAAATAGTTTTAAATCTTTCTTGACTTCTTTTAATATCGAAAATGTAAGTGCTTTCACTACAGCTGCACTTCGCAATGCTCAAAATAGTAAAGAAGCTGTCGCTGAAATCATTACTCGCACTGGTATTGATTTGCATATCATCTCTGGTGATGAAGAAGCAACTTATGATTTTATCGCTGCTACACATGAACTTGATTATCATGATGGTTTTATCATTGATATCGGCGGTGCTAGTACAGAACTCATTCGTTTTGCTGATAACAAAATCATGCAAAAAACTAGCTTGCCTATCGGCTCTTTAGCTCTCCATACAAAATATGCTACTAACTTTTTACCTAGCGAAGACGAAATTGCACAAATGATAAAAGAAGTTCATGCTATTATCGATACAGCACCTGAATTTAAAGATATTTCCCATGCTGAAATCTGTGGCATTGGCGGTACATGTAAAGGAGCTAGAGCTTTATATAACGAAATGTACGCTCAAGATGATATAAATGAAACTATACCTGCTGACAAAATTCCTGAAATGATTTCTCATTTCACACGTGGGCATAAATTAACAGATAAAGATATCACAACTTTATTAAAAGCCGTACCTGACCGTTTGCATACTATCATTCCTGGCATGGTCATAGCTAATGAAATCGCTAAATTAATCCATGCTACAGCAATAACTTATAAAGATGCTGGTATGCGTGAAGGATTTTTATATACTCATGTAATTAAAGGTTAGTTTTTTATGCAGGAAAATAACGATATTTTACAAATATTATTCTCCTATCAAGATAAAAACTATGCTCAATTTATACAAAATTTATTGCCTAAAAATATTGATAGAGAAAATATAAAAATTATCGGTATACGTTTACCACAATTGCGAAAAATTGCTAAAGACTTAATAAAAAATAATTGGCAAGAATTTTTAAATCAAAATACAAATGAATATTTTGAGCAAATCATGCTTGAAGGCTTTGTCATTGCTTATGCTCCTATTGACGTAAATGCAAAACAAAAATTAATTCAAAATTTCTTACCTAAGATAAATAATTGGTCTATTTGCGATAGTTTTTGCGCTAGTTTCCAATTAAAAACTAAAGATAAAGATTTATATCTATCTTTTATAAAAAATTATTTAAACAGCCCTAATGAATATGAATTGCGTTTTGCCATCGTGATGTTATTAGACTATTACTTAACAGAAGATTTTGCTGACAATACACTTCAATTAGTCTATAATACAAAAGATATTTCCTATAGTGTAAATATGGCAAAAGCATGGGCTTTTAGTAAATATTTTGCTTTTTATCCAGACAAAGGCTTAATTTTTTTGCAAACACAGTCATTATCTAAAGATGTTTTTAAAATGACTTGTCAAAAAATAAGAGACTCCCGTAGAGTTTCTTCTCGTTATAAAGAAGCATTAAAAAATTTATAAAAATTTTTATCAGTTGTTATCTAACATTCATTATTTAACAACTGATTTTTTTATCTAATATAGCCCTAAAGCCTTATATCATAGACTTTTTTCGCTAAAAATGATAAAATATATTAGTTAAGATGATTGTCGTAATTTGTTATTTCGGTCATATTTTGACCGTAGATTAAAATTGAGGTGAGAATGTGACAGAAACTATAAATACAGGAAAAATTCTCCCTGTAAATCTTGAAGATGAAATGAAAAACTCATATATTGATTATGCTATGAGTGTAATTGTTATGCGTGCATTACCTGATGTACGTGATGGTTTAAAACCAGTTCATCGCCGTATTTTGTATGCTATGCAAGAAGCTGGTATGGGCTCTAATAAACCATATAAAAAATCTGCTCGTATCGTCGGGGAAGTACTAGGTAAATATCATCCACATGGTGATATTTCCGTTTATGATGCTATTGTTCGTATGGCTCAAGATTTCTCTTGCCGTTATGTATTAGCTGATGGTCATGGAAACTTTGGTTCTATTGATGGCGACTCTGCTGCTGCTATGCGTTATACAGAAGTTCGCATGTCAAAAATTGCAGAATTAATGCTCCAAGATATCGATAAAAAAACAGTGGATTTCACACCAAACTATGATGAATCCCTACAAGAACCATCTGTATTACCATCTAAAATACCAAATCTTTTAGTAAATGGTTCTTCTGGTATTGCCGTTGGTATGGCAACTAATATACCACCACATAATTTAAACGAAGTAATTGATGGCGTTTTACAGATGATTGATAACCCTGAAATTACTGTTGAAGAATTAATGCAAACTATCAAAGGTCCAGATTTCCCAACTGGAGCAATGATTATGGGTCGTGATGGCATTATTTCTGCTTATAAAACAGGTCGTGGTGCAGTAAAAATGCGTGCTTGCACAGAAATTACTACTTTGCCAAATGGTAAACCACGTATCACTGTAACTGAATTACCATATCAAGTAAATAAAGCTCGTCTTGTAGAACGCATTGCTGAACTTGTTCGTGATAAAACAATTGATGGTATTACCGATTTAAATGACGAATCAGACCGCAATGGTATGAGTATTGTAATTGATTTACGCCGTGATGCAAATCCAGAAGTTATTTTAAATCAATTATATCAACATACTCAATTACAAGAAACTTTCGGTGTAATTATGCTTGCTTTAGTTGATGGCAGACCTCGTATTCTCAACTTAAAACAAGTTTTACATTACTATATCAAACATCAAGAAGATGTTATTCGCCGTCGTACACAGTATGAACTTACAAAAGCTCAAGCTCGTGCTCATATCTTAGAAGGCTTAACTATTGCACTTGACCATTTAGACCCAATCATTAAAACTATTCGTGATTCTAAAAATGGCGATAGCGCTAAAGAAGTCTTAATGAGCGACTATACGCTTACTGAAAAACAAGCTCAAGCTATTTTGGATTTAAGATTACAACGTTTAACTGGTCTTGAACGCGAAAAAATCGAAAATGAATATCTTGAAATCTTAGATTATATCTCTGATTTACAAAATATCTTAGCAGATGAACAAAAAATCTTAGATATCATTAAAGAAGAACTTTCTGCTGTTAAAGCTAAATTCGGCGATGCTCGTCGCACTCAAATCACAGATGATAATTCTGATGTAGATATCGCAGACTTAATTGCTGAAGAAGATGTAGTAATCACTTTAACACATAATAACTATATCAAACGTATCCCTGTAACTACGTACCGCAATCAAAAACGCGGTGGTCGTGGCGTTACTGGCATGGGTACAAAAGAAGAAGATTATGTTGAAAATATGATTATCACATCTACACACAATACAATCTTATTCTTTACTAATAAAGGACTTGTATATCAATTAAAAGGATATGAAATTCCTGAATCCGGTAGAACTGCAAAAGGCACAGCCATTGTAAATCTTTTACCATTAGCAAAAGAAGAAACTATCACAGCTATCATTCCTATTAAGGAATTCTCTAAAGATAGATATTTATTTATGGCTACTCGTCATGGTATCGTTAAAAAGACAGGTCTTAGCGAATTTGATACTAATCGCAAAAAGACAGGTCTTATCGCACTTTCTTTAAAAGAAAATGATGAATTAATCGGTGTAAAACTCACTGATGGTAATCGCCAAATCATCATCGGTACTCGTGATGGTATGTCTATTTGCTTCAATGAACAAGATGTTCGTCCTATGGGTAGAACTGCCCGCGGTGTCATTGGCATAAAATTAAAAGGTGAAGATACAGTAATTGGCATGGATAATATCCGTGATGATTGCGAAGTCTTAACTGTTACTGAACATGGTTTTGGCAAACGTACTGCAACTTCTGAATATCGCACACAAACTCGCGGTGGCATTGGTCTTATCAATATCAAAGTCACTGAAAAAACTGGTTTTGTAATCGGCATTAAAGTTGTAGATAGCCAACAAGAATTCATGCTCATTTCTACTGAAGGTATCGTCATTCGCTCAAATATTGAAGAAGTTTCTGTAATTGGCAGAAATACTCAAGGCGTAAAAATGATGAATATGGATAATAATGATAAAGTAGCTGCTCTTGCTGCTTTTGAAATCAAAGAAGACGATAAATAATTTATAAGACAAAAGGATTTTGCTATGTATGATATGGGAAAAATACTCATCTATATAGGAATTGCTCTTGTTATTATCGGTCTATTAATCCATTTTGGTGGAAAATTATTACCTCTAGGTAAATTGCCATTTGATTTTAAATGGGAAGGTAGTAATTGGGGCGTTTATTTTCCTTTAGGTAGTTCTATTTTAATTAGTATTATCTTAACATTAATCTTAAATTTATTATTTCGTTAACTAAAAATACCGCAAATAGTTTTTATCCTATTTGCGGTATTTTTTATTTATGATTTACCTGTAGTATTCATATCTATAGCTGGGACATCTCTTGTTGGTGTTTGTGGCACAGGTTCTTTTTGTTTTGTTGTATTATCTTCCACTGGAGTTTCTTCTCTAGTTTCTACTTTTTCTCGATTACTATTTGTTCGTGGACGTTCTTCATCTACTTCAGATTTAAATCGTTTTGTAGATTTTTCTTGTTCTTCACGAAGTCGTTGCAATCTTTCTTCACGTTCCTGTGCAATTTCTCTTTTTATGCGTTCTTTTTCTGTTACTTCTACAGCATTATCAGGAATAGATTCTTCATATTCTATATTATCTTCATGAATAGATGTTGTAATTGATTGATTGATTTTTATGCCTAATGTATTTGCTAAAATCTGTCTTGTCTTACTAATATCTGGTACCCAATAGCTAATACCTTCTATATATACTGGTTTACCTGGTAACATTTCTGATTTTAATCCATTATCTTTTGCGTCTTGAAGTGTTCCCAAGAAAGATAATATTTCACTAACTGACATATCAGTTTCCACTGAATCAGAAACAGCAGATACAATAGCTGGCAATTTAGGAATAATTGTTGGAGATACTAATTTGTCCATTACTGCTTTCATGAAATTCTGTTGACGTTTGATACGACCAATATCGCCTTCTTCATCACGATAGCGTACATATGTTATCGCAGTCTTGCCGTCCATATGTTGCATACCTGGCTGGAGGTCAATATATAAACCGCCATCATCATCCCATGGGTCTTCATAATACATGCGTTTTTCTACATCAATATCAATACCGCCTAGAGCATCAATAATTTTAGTAAAACCATGTACATTAATTTTTATATAATGATCAATATGTGTATTTAATAAACTTTCAATGGTTTCTTGAGTTAATTTTCTACCACCATAGGCATAAGCTGCATTAATCTTATCAAAGCCATGACCTTTTATTTTTACACGTGTATCACGAGGCACAGATAATAATGCTGCTTGATTTTTATCTGGGTCTAATGTCGCTATCATTAATGTATCGCTTCTCCCCACATCATCAGCGCGCTCATCTACCCCCATAATCATTACAGTAGCCTTATCTTTTGCAACTAACATACCTTTTTTATCATCTTCATTATAATCTGGTTTATTATCAACTAACGCATTAGCAAAAAAAGCTCCTACCATACCAGATAAAATAAAAACAACTACTAATATCAAGATATATTTTACATAACTGCTTTTATTTTTTTTATCTCCATTTCCCAATTATTATCCCTCACATCATTCAAATTCATTTAAATATTAACTATTCTATTATAAGATTTTATCAATTATTCCGCAATTGTTATTTCTCTATTTTAGTAAACGTATACTAAAAAAACTTTATTTTCATAAAAATGAAAATATTATATAATACTAATATCACATCTTATAAAAAGGAGTATTGTTGTGGATAAGAATAAACAAAAATACAAATATCTTTATTTATTGTCAGAAAAATACCCTAATCGTCAATCTGTTGTAACTGAGCTAATTCGCTTAAAAGCTATTTTAAACTTGGCTCGACCAACAGAACATTTTATGAGTGATTTACATGGTGAATATGAATCTTTTTTCCATATTCTCAATAATTGCTCTGGTGTTATCAAAGAAAAAGTAGATTATTTATTTTCTGAAGAAATGTCCACCTCACAAAAAGCTGAATTTTGTACTTTAATTTATTATCCTAAAGAAAAAATACTCAATTTAAAAAAACAAAAATTAATCACTACTCAATGGTATTCTCAAAATCTCATCTATTTATTGCGTCTATCAAGATTGATGTCTTATAAATATCCTCAATCAGAATTAAAAAATTTACTGCCTAAAGGATATGAAACCATCATTCTTGAATTGCTCACAGCTAGACCAAATGATGATACTTTCCAAGAAGTATATTTCAATACTATCTTAAATACTTTAATCAATATTAATAGTGGTACAGATTTTATCATTGCCTTTACAAAATTCATCAAAAAACTAGCTGTTGCTCATTTGCATATCGTCGGCGATATTTATGACCGAGGGCAACGACCTGACTCTATCATAGATATGCTACGTCAACATCATTCTGTAGATATTCAATGGGGCAATCATGATATCTTATGGATGGGTGCAATGTGTGGTAATGAAGCTTGTATAGCGACAGTAGTACGAAACTGTTTATCTTATAATAATACTGCTGTTTTAGAAAAAGGATATGCTATCAGCCTTCGCTCTCTATCTTCATTAGCTAGCAAACTCTATCCTAATAAAACACTATTAATCGCTATGCAACGCACTATCTCTATAATTTTATTTAAATTAGAAGGACAACTCATCAAACGCAATCCAGATTTTCAAATGGATAGTCGTCTTTTATTAGATAAAATAGATTACACCTCTAAACATATAAAAATAAATAATATATCTTATCCAATAAAAAGTCCGTCCTTCCCTACAATAAATCCTCAAAATCCTTATGAATTATCTTTAGAAGAAGCTGAAGTCTTATCTGATATAAAATCAGCATTTTTAGATAGTGTACGCTTGCGCAAACATATTGATTTTCTTTACCAAAAAGGTAGCGTCTATAAAGCATATAATAACAATTTACTCTATCATGGTTGTATACCACTAAATGATGATGGTAGCTTCATGCGTATTCATCTAAATAACAAATATTATTCTGGAAAAAATTATTTAGATTTTGTTGATAAAACTATTCGCCAAGCATATCTTGGTCTATATGAACAAAAAAATATCGACTTAATGTATTATTTCTGGTGTGGCAGATATTCACCATTTTCCGGTAGAGAATTTAAAACATTTGAACGTATGTTTATTGAAAATACGGATACATGGATTGAACCTTCTGATGCGTATTATAAATATTGCAATGATGAAAAAATCTGCGATATGATACTCGAAGAATTTTCCTTAAAAACAAAACGTGGACATATAATCAATGGTCATGTTCCTGTAAAAGTAAAAGAAGGAGAAAGTCCTGTAAAAGCAAATGGAAAATTAATCATCATTGATGGTGGTTTTTGTAAAGCTTATCATAAAAAAACAGGAATTGCTGGTTATACGCTAATTTCTAATTCACGTGGTTTACGTCTTTTAGAACATCAATCATGTGCTAATATCAAAGAGTCTTTAAAAGCCAACCAAGACATTGAGTCCGTTTCTTGTACTTTAGAATTACAAAATTATCATTCTTCAACTGCCGATACTGATTTAGGTGAAGAAATCCAATGTCAAATAAATGATATCTACCATTTAATGCTCGCTTATCAAAATGGTTTAGTTCCTGAACAAGCTTAATATTATATACAAAGGCAATTTATTTTATTTTTCAATAAGATGAATTGCCTTTTTTGACATCTTCCTGATTATTTGAGATAATTTTCATATATAAATATAATAAAAAGGATAGATTAATACTTATGACTTTATTTCTTTTAATCAGTGCAATTATCTTAATTGCTTGCGTAATTGGAAGTAAATTATCTACTCGTTTTGGCGTACCTACACTTGTGTTTTTCATTGGTCTTGGTATGCTCTTTGGTTCTGATGGTTTATTTAAAATTCATTTTGAAGATTATTCTCTTGCCGAAAAAATCTGTTCTGCCGCTCTCATTTTCATCATGTTTTATGGTGGCTTTGGTACCAAATGGAAAACTGCTCGACCTATAGCTAAACAAGCTGTTTTACTGAGTACTTTTGGCGTATTTATCACAGCTGCACTCACTGGTATTTTTTGTCATTTAATATTAGGTTTACCACCACTTGAAGGATTATTAATCGGTGCTGTGCTTAGTTCTACTGACGCCGCTTCTGTCTTTTCTATTTTGCGTTCACAAAAATTAAATCTAAAATACAGTACTGCTCCTATGCTAGAAATTGAAAGTGGTAGTAATGACCCTTGTGCTTATATGCTGACCATAATTTTATTAACTAGCATTGGCAGCAGCTTAAACTTTTTTGATATTTCCTATTTAATTTTTGCTCAATTTGCTTATGGAATTATCATCGGTGTCGTCTTAGCTTTTATCGCTTCTTGGATATTAAAAAATGTTCAATTCGGCGAAAATGGTTTTGACTCTATCTTTTTAGTTGCTATTGCCTTAGCTGCTTATGCCCTTCCTTCGTTAGTTGATGGTAATGGTTATTTAAGCACTTATATTGCAGGTATCATCTTAGGCAATCAAAATATCCCGAAAAAGAAAAATCTCGTAAACTTCTTCGATGCTTTTAATGGCATGATGCAAATGCTCATCTTCTTCTTATTAGGTTTATTAGTATTTCCTTCAAAATTACCATATTATTTTGTCCCTGCTTTGTTTATTGCTATTTTCCTTACATTCATCGCTAGACCTATAACCATGGCAATATTATTGTCTCCATTTAAATCTCCTTTAAATCAACAATTAATCATGTCATGGGCTGGCCTTCGTGGAGCTGCTTCCATCGTTTTTGCGATTGTCGCTGTCGTATCACCAAATTATGCTGATGACTCAATTTTTTCCATCGTCTTCTGTATCGTACTTTTATCTTTATTATTCCAAGGTGCTTTATTGCCATCTGCTTCAAAACATCTAAATATGATTGATGAACACGAAAATGTATTAAAAACTTTCAATGATTACACTGACGAAAACAATATCCATTTCACTTGTTTAGAATTAAATAATTCACACCCATGGATTAATAAACAAATTCGCGATATCGGTTCTATCCCAGGTACATTGATTGCTGCTATCTTGAGAAAAGGAGCCACAATAACGCCAAAAGGCGATACCTTCTTGCGCGATGGAGATACACTCATCATTTGCGCTAAAACCTATCAAGGCAATGATAATATCACTTTAAATGAAATAAATATTGATTCTAATAATGAATTCATTGGCAAAAAACTTCGCGATATTGATATCAAAAAAGATTCACTTGTTGTTTTAATTCAACGAAACGGCGTAGATATTATACCTGATGGCGATACTATTCTAGAAGAAAAAGATACGCTTGTAGTTTTCTCTCAAAAAAATCTTTTTCATTTAGCTTAAATTAAAATCAAATATAAAATAAAAAGATAGTTATAAGACAAAATTTAGTCCTATAACTATCTTTTTTAATTTAAATTTTATTACATGATAGATTTATAAATTTCTTTAATAGCTTCTACACTTACATCTCTTGGATTTCCTGGTGTACAAGCATCAACAAAAGCAGATTCAGATAAAAATTGAAGGTCTTCTTCTTTTACACCTAATTGAGTCAATTCCTGAGGAATTCCCACATCTACACTCAATTTTTCTACAGCTTCAATACAAGCCTGACGAGCCTGTTCAATACTCATATCTTCTGTATTTTTTACGCCCATAGCTACTGCGATATCACGATATTTATCTGCTGTTGATGGCGCATTAAATTTCAATACTGGTGTTAATAAAATAGCACAAGCAACACCATGTGGAATGTCATATACTGCACTCAATGGATGAGCCATAGAATGTACTATACCTAAGCCAACATTAGAAAAGCCCATTCCTGCAATATATTGACCTAAAGCCATTTGTGCTCTACCTTCTGGATCGCCTTTAACAGAATCTCTTAAAGAACGAGCTATGATTTCAATAGCTTTTATATGCATCATATCTGTTAATTCCCATGCACCTTTAGTGATATAACCTTCGATAGCATGAACAAGTGCGTCCATTCCTGTTGCTGCACAGAGTTTTGGTGGCATAGATGCAGTCATATCTGGATCGATAATTGCCACTACTGGAATATCATGTGGGTCAGCACAAACAAATTTACGATTTTTTTCTTCATCAGTAATTACATAATTGATAGTTACTTCTGCTGCTGTACCAGATGTTGTGGATACGGCAATAATTGGCATTGCTTTATGTTTAGTTGGTGAAGCACCTTCTAGACTTCTAACATCAGCAAATTCTGGATTTTTCATAATGATAGCAATTGCTTTACTTGTATCAATAGCACTACCGCCACCTACAGCAACAATTACATCAGCACCACATTGTTTACAAAAATCCACGCCTTCAGTAACATTTTTGATTGTAGGATTAGCTTTTATTTTATCGTAAATTTCATAATCTATTTTTGCTTCATCTAAAATATCACATACTTTTGTAGCTACTTTAAATTTAAGTAAATCTTTATCTGTAACTAACATAACTTTTTTTAAGCCACGATTAATTACTTCATTTGCAATTTCTTTTATTGCTCCTTTACCAAAATAAGATGTTTCATTTAATATTGTTCTACAAATCATTTAAATGCCTCCATTTATAATATATGATTTAATTGTTCTTTTTTTCACAAAATTTCATTTAAATATACAATAAACAAAAATCAAATTTCTTTTTCTTATTATAAGTCATAAATTAACATAAATCAATATAAAACAACATAAATTTATATAAAAAAAAGATATTCTCACTAGAATATCTTTTTCTTACTTATAATCATTTTAATCTATTAAATACATATTTTGCCATGACAACTTGCACGATAAATAAAATCATCAATAAATAAAATACGGATATAATTCCTATTCCTTGAGCGATAAATCCCAAGATAGCAGGCCCTAATATAACGCCTGTATATCCCATGCAAGTTACTGCTGTAACAGCAGCATTTATCGGCATATCTTTTTGATATTGCAACAAACTATATAATACAGGCACAATATTTGCAGCACCTAAACCAAGTAAAATAAAACCAACCAACATTAAATAGAAATTATCTATAATAATTATCCATAAAAATCCTAATCCCGCTAAACTACTTCCTAATACTACAGCTTTTTCCTCGCCTAAAAATTGTACTACTTTATCCCCAATTAAACGCATGATAAGCATTGCTACAGAAAAAACAGCATATCCTACACCAGCTAAAGATAATTCTACATCTTTTACCTCAGCTAAAAATACACCGCCCCAATCCATGATTGCACCTTCGCCTAAAAAGCTCACACATGCTAAAATGCCGAATAAAACAACAATTCCTTTAGGAATAGCAATCGCACTTTCACTATTAGCGCTTTTATAATCTAAAAAATATCTGCCAAAGAAAATTACAATAGCTAAAATTATTAAACAATGAATGATTGCTATAAAAAATACATCAAGTCCCATCTTAGCTAAAATACTGAATAAGCCAGCGCTACAAAAACAACCAACACTCCAAAAACCATGCATACTAGACATCATGCGCTTTTGTGATAATTTTTCAACAACAACAGCATTGATATTCATACAAACTTCTGTACAACCCATAATAGCGCCTACTAAAATCAAACAAATAGCATACGACCAAACATTAGGTAAACAAGACAACGCTACTAATACTATCGCAAATAAACTACCTGTAGTAACCATCACTTTTTTACAACCAAATTTTTTACCTAAAAGACCACCAATCGGTATAACAATAAAAGCACTTATACCTATGCACAATAATAATAATCCCAAAATATCTGCTTCAATATGTAAACGTTCTTTAATCATAGGTATCATAGGCGCCCATGTGGAAATGGCAAAACCTGGTATAAAAAAAGCCATTCTAGCTGCATACTGTTCTTTTTTACCGACCTTAAACTGCATTAACTCTTTGTCTTCTAAACTCACAAATAAACCTCTTTTCTTTTTTTATTTTAGATAAACTCCTATATATACATACCATATTATATGAAATTAATAAAAAAAGCTATAATAATAAACCTTGTATAGCCTAATTTTTTTTAGCTATACAAGGTTTATTATTATCATATTTAATTTAAAACTTTAAATACATAAGAAGATACTATTGCTTGCAAAATAAACAGTCCAGCTAAGATACAAAATACTGCTACAATACCAATCCCATGAGCAATAAAACCTAATAGCGCAGGGCCAAACATTACTCCTAAATAACCCATACTAGTAACAGCTGTTACTGCTGAATTTATAGGCATTTCTTTTTGTCTGCCCAATAAAGTAAATACTACAGGAACAATATTTGCAGCTCCAAAACCAAGAAGAATAAAACCAAATTGCATCATAAAGAAATTATCAAAAACAATAGAAATTATATATCCTATACTTGCTACTATTCCACCAAAAATAACAACGCGCTGTTCGCCTAATTTTTGTACTACTTTATCACCAATCAAGCGACCAATGAGCATAGCTGCTGAAAATACTGCATAACCAACACCAGCTAAAGATAAATCTACACCTTTAGCTTCTGTCAAAAATACACCACTCCAGTCCATCATGCCACCTTCGCCTAAAAAGGATATAACAGCTAAAACTCCAAATAAAGTTACAATTCCCTTTGGTATAGCGATAGCTTTACCATTACTAGCACCTTTATACGGTAAAAAATATCTACTGAAAGCAAAAATAATCATGAAAATAATAATACAATGTATAATTGCTATTTGACTAATACCTAAACCTAATTTAGCCAAAATACTAAATAAACCAGCTCCAGCAAAACAACCTACACTCCATAAAGCATGCATACCAGACATCATGCGTTTTTGGGAAAGTTTTTCTACAATTACAGCGTGAATATTCATATTTACATTCAATATACCACCTATAGCACCTAAAACAAACAAAAAGATAGCATACATATAAATATTAGGTAACATGGATAATATTATAATTTCTATACCCATGCACAAACCCATAACACGCAAAACTTTTTTACAGCCAAATTTTTGTGCAAACAATCCAGCTATAGGCATCATCAAAAAAGAACTTACGCCAATACATAATAACAATAAACCCAATATATCAGCGCCAATTTGTAAACGTTCCTTTATAATCGGTATCATTGGTGCCCATGTAGATATACCAAAACCTGCAACAAAAAATATTATTCTAGCTGCATATTGTTCTTTTTTCCCCACTTGAAGTAAATTCAAATCCTGTTCTTTTACACTCAAAACATTATCACCTCTTACTAAAAATACTGATATATTATATCTATACTTCTATTTTCTGTCTAGTAGGATATTTATATTATTTATTGACATTCAATTTATAGCTTTCTATAATATAGTTTGATTTCAAACTATATTGGAGGTAATAAAATGTTATCTGACGAATTGCATTTTCTTTTATTAAAAAGTTTTCATCATAGTAACAAAAATATTGTCCAAAAGATTTCGTCATTAAAGCTTTTACCTGGTCAACCCAAAATTTTAGAATATCTTTTAGAACATAATGGCTCTATAGCTAAAGATATAAGTAACTATTGCGTCTTAGACAAATCAACTATCACCAGTTTATTAGTTCGCATGGAAAAAGATGGTTTAATCATGCGAAAAACACATTCTACAGATAAACGTTCTGCTTATATCTATTTGACTGAAAAAGGTCTTCAAATGGCTCATAAAGTAAAAGAAATTTGCTTTAGCATTGATGATAAAGCCTTAAAAGACATTCCACCTCAAGAGCAACAATATCTTTTAAAAACACTTAATACAATAATCAAAAATTTGGAGGAGGAATAATCTTGAAAGTCATATCTCTACGTTATTTTTATTTCTTTTTAGGTATTATTATAAATTCATTTGGCATAGCCTTTATCACCAAAAGTAATTTAGGTACCTCACAAATATCTTCTATTCCTTACATTTTTAGCCTTGAATATACAGATTTCAGCTTTGGTTTAACGACCTTCATCTTCAATATAATTTTTATTTTAATTGAAATAGCACTTTTACGCCGTGATTTTGAACCTATACAATTTTTACAAATAGTAGCCAATATCATATTTAGCTTCTTCATTGATGTTAGCATGAATTTACTATCAGCCTTTGAGCCTGAAACCATTATTGTAAAATTAATATCGCTTTTTATTGGTTGCTTTATTTTAGCAATAGGAATTTCTATTGAAGTCGCTCCTAATGTAATTGTTGTTCCTGGAGAAGGCGTTGTCCGTGCTTTAGCTTTAGTCATTGCTTTGAAAAAGCCACAAATAAAATTTGGTACAGTAAAAATCTACTTTGACATAACCTTGATAGTAATTGCTTGTATATTATCCTTTATCTTCTTTGGCGAATTAAATGGTATCGGCATTGGTACTATTATATCTGCTTTATTTGTTGGTAAATGCATCAATATCGTAAATAAATATTTTAAATTTCTCACTCATATCCGCAATCTCCAATATATAAAATCTTAAGAAACTAATTTTAAACCAACAACAGAAGATAAAATCATTGCTATACAAACAAGTCTTTTCCAATTTGCACTTTCACCATAACGAATAATTCCCACCAAAACACCACCTACTGAACCAATTCCAGACCATACTGCATATGTAATGCTCATCGGCAAAGTATCTAATGCCAAATTTAGCAAAACAAGACTGCCGCCGAACGCCAGACACATCTTCACGATAAGCACTGACGATTTTTTCAAACCGAATTTTTTAATAAGCTGCCACTTATTCATATAATTAATACTTAAAACTTCCAGTAATCCGGCAACAATAACAAAAATCCAATCCATAACTTAAAACCTCATCTTTCTACTTGTTCATTCAACAATTTTAAACCGATTACACCAACAATCAAAGTAACCATAAATACAAGCTGCCAAAAACTCGGCAATATGCCAAATCCCAAAAATTCCACCAAAATCGTACCGATAGAGCTAAGCCCTACAAATACGGAATACGCCGTTCCTACCGGCAATGTATTTCCCGCCGTAATCAGACAGTAACTTGAACCCATGATAGAAAGACATGTCACCGCCCATTCCCATGGAAGTTCAGCGTATTTAAGCCCCGTAATCCACATCAATTCAAAAAAAGTAGCACCTAAAATTTTTACCCAGCCGATATTCATCACAAAAACCTCCTGAAAATTAATTTTATAAAACAAAAAAGGCTATAGACTGCTGTTTGATTCAGAAACAGCAAAATCTATAGCCTTTTTTCAGACGCTTTCATTTACTTATGGTAGTTTAACAAAATTATTTTTATTTGTCAAATGCCGTTTAATCTAAACTAATTTTTTCACGTCTTTTGGAAAGCTCCTTCAATATATTAAAATAAAAACTTCCGTTTAACTTGTAAAATTTAAGATATAGACACAAAATTACCATAATCAGTAAAGCCGACATTATAAACATCATCACTCTCAAGCCCAAAACCGTTTCCGGCGTCTGAACCGCATTCGGCACATAACCCACCAAGGATAAAACCATCGCCCCGATAAAACCAGCAATAGCCGAACCAAATTTCACGGTAAACGTCTGTACAGAAAACACGACAGCCTCGCTTCTGATACCCGATTTATATTCTCCATATTCAACTGTATCCGCCAGCATTACAGTCGTCGTAACACCGGCTAAAGCATTGCCCAGACAAAAGAAACCTACCATGGAAAAAAACAGCCAGATATTCGCATTTTCATCGCTGCCGGTAAAAAACATGCCCAACAAACCTAATACTAATAAAACAGCAGATAAAATATAAACTACTTTTCGTGAAAATTTATTTGCTAAAAATGGAAAAGCTATCAAACCTATAGAGCCAACGATAAAATTAACTATGCCAAAAATAGAAAACCATTCTTCATGACAAACTACATATTTGAAAAAATAAATATTCATTCCAGTCCATAAAAATACTGCAATTTGCTGTAATATCGTCATAAAAATAATAATTAATAATTGATCATTTTCCTTCAAGAAATTCAATACTTCACTAAGTTTAATATCTCTTTTATTTTTTATAACTACATGTTCACTGACATTTCTAACACATATTATTTCACAAATATTGAATACAATAGCTACAATCACGGCAAATCTCAAATAGCCATCACTTTCACTCGCTCCCATATTCACGCCTAAACAAGCGATTACTAATAAACCAATTGTAGACATCATTTGACCACCAAAAGTCGCAAATAATCTAGATAACATAGAAATTTCATTTCTAACCTTAGCATCATTTGAAAATGCCGGTATCATTGCCCAAAAAGGTACGTCCATCAATGTATATGTAAGACTCCATAATAGATATGTAACAATACACCAGACATTTATCAAAATTCCTTGTAAAAAAGTTGCCGGATTTAAATATAATAAAATTAAAACAAAAGAATTTATTATTGTTCCTATTAAAATCCAAGGGCGAAATTTTCCCCATTTAGTTTTTGTATTATCAACAAGCCAGCCCATAAAAGGATTAGTTATAGCATCTACAATACGAATCACTAAAAACAAAGTACTCACAAAAATTAATGATACACCAACTACATCGGTATAAAAAATCATCAGAAAAGCAGCTATCATATTATAAATAAAATCTTTTCCATAAGCTCCTATTCCATAAGATAATTTCTCTTTCCATAAAAGTTTTTCCATAAATAAATTTGCTCCTCCATTTTTTTAATTTTTATAAAATAAAAAGACTATAACTCCTCTGTTTTATTCAGAAAAAGTTATAGTCTAAAATGACGAATTCAATATTTTTCTATGGAAATATTATGCAAAATTTTTAATGAGTTGTCAATAATTATTCATAAAATATAAAGAAAAAAGCACTGAAGTATTCAGTGCTTTTTCTTAACTGGCAACTTCCTATCCTCCCAGCACGTCTCCATGCAAGTACTT
>NZ_CFQVBI010000079.1:0-38702 GCF_986095205.1 Megamonas sp.
AAACATATATCCAGTCAATCTCCTAAGGAGCAATTCATCTCACTACCTTAGAGGTAGGAGACTTCTTGCTCAGTATGGTTAAATTTTTTGAAGTAAATAATCCCCACTCCTTATATGTATGATTTTTTTCAAACCTATTCCATTGAAAAAACACATAATAAATTCCCTTGTATTGGATTAGTCCATTAGGGTCATTTAGTAATCCTACATCAGGTTCTAAATGAAATTTTTGTCTAATATCTATGCCCATTCTTTTCCTTCTTTCCTAAAAACTACATATATATTAAATAATATTTACAGTGATTTTTCTATAGTATTTCTTTACCAAAATATGGAAAAAACAAACCTTTTATTTTATAATATTATCTATGAAAGAATATAAAGAAACTCAACATAGTATACACTATAAATCTTTATCAGATTTATCATTTTATAGTGCTGGTTATGAAAAATGTAAACCTAGTTACAGTTATGGCCCCAAATACAGAAACTACCAATTAATCCATTTTGTCCTCAGTGGTGAAGGCACACTTCATATCAATGAACAAACATTTAATCTAAAACAAGGAGATGCTTTTTTTATTCCTTCGGGAAAAATTTCTTATTACAAAGCTTCAGCTATTAATCCCTGGTGCTATACATGGATTAGTTTTTTAGGGATTAATTCTCAAAACTATATCTATCAAATGATGAAAAAAACTGATGATATTTATATCATTCACAATTTAGATATAACAAAATATAAAACACTAATTGATGAAATTATTAATCTTCAAGAAAATAATGTCATTCATTATTTAAAAGCCAATAGCCTCTTATTCCTCATTCTCGCACAACTATTTGAGGATATTAATCTATCTGAAAATCAAATGCAAACTAAATCTCTCGCTAATGATTTAAAATTTTATTTTGATGTCAACTATGCAGAAAAATTAATTCTAAAGGATATCGCTAAAAAATTTGGCATTCATCCTAATTATCTAACTCGTATATTCCACGAAAAATTTCATTTATCACCAAAACAATATATAATGCAACTAAAATTAAAAAAAGCCCGTAGCCTTTTAATAACTACTGAGCTTTCTATTTCCATTATTACTTCCTCATTAGGATTTGATGACCAATTAGCCTTTTCACGTACCTTTAAGAAAGAATTTTCTATTTCACCTTCTATGTATAGAAAATATTATGCAGAAAAATAATTTTCCACCTAAAAGTCTAGTAAATTTACTAGACTTTTTTATTTCATATCATTTTTATGTATCTCTCCCCATACACATAATCTATCTAAAATTTCCATGAGCGATTTTCCCCTATCTGATAAACTATACTCTACTTTAGGTGGTATTTGTGGATATTCCTTTCGTATTATTAAGCCATCTTTTTCCAATTCTTTCAAAGATACTGCAAGTGTTTTATGTGAGATAGTCTTTATATATCTTTTTAATTCATTGTATCTGACAATATTAAATTCCATTAAACAGTATAAAATAACCATTTTATACTTGCCTCGTATTAATGATAATGTATAACTAAAACCTGTATCTTCAAAATTAGCATTTTCAATATAATTTTTAAACATCAAAACTCTCCTTTTGGTTAGTATCTAACAAAAATGTGCGTACTTCAAGCAAATAATCTACACTGTTATAATTATAAATATAAACATTGGAGGTGTAAATTTATGCATAAAAAAATCTGTATTTTAAATGGAAGTCCCAGAATAAATGGCAATACAAAAGAACTCATCAAATATTTTACTAAAGGAGCAGAAACTGTAGGTCATAAAGTTACTTGCTTTGATTTACAAAAAATGAATATTCATGGCTGTCTTGGTTGTTGTAATGGAGGTAAAAACGAAGACTCTCCTTGTGTACAAAAAGATGATATGTCGCAAATCTATCCTGTATACAAGACAGCAGACATCATAGTCTTAGCCTCTCCTATGTATTATTGGGGCATCACAGGTCAACTAAAATGTGCTTTTGATCGTTTATTTGCTATAGCCGAATTAAATCCAAATTATGAAAATCCACAAAAAGAATGTATTTTACTTATGGCTTCAGAAGGAAATACCTCTGATAATTTTGCACCAGTTAAGGCTTTTTATGAAGGATTAATATCTCATTTAGGTTGGAAAAATCTAGGCATTGTCTATGCTGGAGGAAATATGAATATTGGCGATATTTTAAATAAACCAGAGCAATTAAAACAAGCCGAAGATTTAGGAAAATCTATTCAATAATCATCTGACAAATAAAATACCAGCTATCATTTTAGCTGGTATTTTTAAATACTTTCAATTTGCATCAAAGCATTAATGATTTTATGCACTTCATATGGATTGGGATTTTCCTTAGCCAATACTTCTAATATATAATCTTTATCATAAATAAAATCACTAGAATAATTCAACAAATGAATAGCAAACTCATTTGCTTCACATTCATAACGAGCAGGAGAATAATATATTCCTTCATGTTGAAAAAAATAACCTGCATGCCAATGCATACGCACATGACCAAGTTCATGACAAATTACAATTTTTTGAGATTCATAATTCAATTTATCATTCAATAAAATAGTCTTTTTTCGCAAAACACGCACCAATATTCCACGTATCTTTTCAGGAAGTGGCACATATAAAATATTTACATCTAATTCCTTTGCCAATGCAAATGGATCTGCTGTTTGATATTTATTAACTAAATTTTTCACTCTTAATTTTATATTTTTTCGCATAATTTATTTTTTCTTTCGTTTATTTCTTTCTTTTGCGTCCCAAAAAGCCATTTCTAATGCTTCTTGTATCTGATTTTTTTCTTCTATATTCAATTTATATGTATTACCATCAAATAAAACTTCTGCTTCTTTTAAAAATTTTTCCAAACCTTTATCCTTACCCATAAAATCACCGCCTAATATAATTTTTTATATTATTATATCATACTTATTTTTTTAATTATATAGTTTACAACTTGACAATTTTATTTTTTAGTTATAAACTATTAATCACTTTGCAAATACAAAAAGTTTTAAATAATAATATTAAAGATATTATTTAATTATAAGGTGGTTTTATTTATGAATACAGTATTTTTACCTTCATATAGTGTAGGCAGTGATGTTTACAATCAAATTCCAAAAGTTTGTGGTGCTTATGGCAAAACAGCTGTAGTTATCGGTGGTAAAACAGCAATTTCTAAAGCTAAAGATGCTCTTTTAGCTGGAGTACATAATTCTAATATTGAAATAATTGATTTTATCTGGTACGGTGGCGACTCTACTTATGCTAATATAAAAAAACTTGCTCAAAATCCTCAATTTCAAAAAGCAGATATGGTTTTTGCTGTAGGTGGTGGTCGTGCTATTGATACTTGCAAAACTCTTTGCGATATGGAAAATAAGCCTGTTTTTTCTTTCCCAACAATAGCCTCTAACTGCTCTCCTGTAACAGCTGTTTGCGTAATTTATGATGATGAAACTCATGGCTTCAAAGAATTATATTTCCCTCAAAAAAGCCCTCTACATAGCTTTATCAATACAAAAATAATCACTGAAGCTCCTTATGAATATATCTGGGCTGGTATCGGTGATGCTTTATCCAAACAATATGAAACTGGCTTTTCCTCTCGTAATGATGAAATGAGCCATACAAATGCTTTAGGTGTACAAATCAGCAAAAATTGTTCTGATACTCTATTACAATATGGTCTTGAAGCTTTGACTTCTGCTAAAAATCATCAAGTAAGTGAAGCTTTAGAACAAGTAGTATTAACTATAATCGTAAGTACAGGTCTTGTTTCAGTACTTGTTATAAATGATTACAATAGTTGTCTTGCTCACTCTATATATTATGGTTGCACTATGCTTCCTCAAGGAGAAAAACATCTTCACGGCGAGCTTGTAAGCTATGGCGTACTCGTAATGTTACTATTAGATAAACAACAAACTGAATTTGAAAAAGTTTATGCATTTAACCGCCAAGCTAAATTACCAACTTGTCTAAAAGATATTGAAATCAGCACTAAAGAAGAACTCGATATTGTATTAGATAAAGTAATGACCACAAATGATATTGTCCATGTACCATACAAAATCACTCGTGAAATGGTTTATGATGCTATCATGGATTTAGAAATTTATCATCAAGAACATTTAAATTAACAAAAAAAGGCACTAATAAGTGCCTTTTATTTTTATCAAATATATTTTTTATTATTTTGCATCAATAATTTTATTATTAATTACATCATATTGAATTACATCATATACATTTGTTTTGCCATCTTGATGTACTTCTACTAATCCACTAAATTCTGCTATTTTAGTTCGCCAATTGAAAGAACATTTTTCTGCTTGAATAGTTATATCTGGTCTTTCTAAAATAGCATCGCCTTTTATAATCGCTGTTTTTAATTCATCAGAAGCATAGACACTGCCACCTTTAAATTTAATTTCTTCTTGAGGTTCTTCTACATATACATTGCCATTTGCCCATACTTCTTTAGTTACTAAATTGACACGAGCTTTATCTGCTCCTATAGTTCTTGTATCAGTCTTTACTAAAACATTTCCTTCAAGTACAAAACAACCTGAGGAAATATCAAAATACTTGCTATCAGATGTTACGGATACACTTGCACTAGATACTCCTACCATAGATAACATCAATACACAAACTAAAAACATTGATTTCATTAAAAGCTTTAATTTAATCATAAATTTTTTTCTCCTGTTTCTTTAAATATTCTGGTAATCTATCAAAAACCTTCAAAGCATTATGATAAAATACATCATCATAAGCCTTTTTAGGTATTATTGATTGTATTACTTTAATATACTCTTTCATATCCACTAAAGGCCAATCAGAGCCATACATCAATTTTTGATAATCATGTAGATAATTAAACCATGTTCTAAATATATTTAAATATGGTTTAAATTCTTTTATCTGTTCTTTAGCTTTAAATTTGCCTTCCATCAAACCTGACAAATCCATATATACATTTTTATTTTTAGCTACTACTTCCACTGCATCAGCCACCCATGGAGTTCCGCAATGAGCAATTACAAATTTCACCTTAGGGAAATCAACAGCTACTTCATCTATGATTAAAGGCTGTGAATATTTTAATTTTCCCATTGAATTTGCTGTATCGCCCATATGAAAAACCACTGGTACATCATATTTTTGTGCTAATTTATAAAAATCTCTATATTTCTTATCTGTAGCCAAATATGGCTGATATCCTGTATAAATTTTTAATCCAACCGTTGGATTTTCTTCTAATTTTTGCTTAAAACTATCTAATGTATCTTTAAGATTTTCCTTATTAATAGCCAACGCATTAATACCTAAACATTGTGCTAAAAAAGGCGGAAATTTTTCTTTTCCATGATATATTATCTGTGGATTACTAAGATTATTCTCTTCGCAAATATCCACACCCATACCAATACCTAAAACTATATTATTTTTCTTAAATTCATTTTGTACTTCTTCTAAGGTACATTTTAAACCAATATTTTCAGCTGTTTTATTAAATATCCCTTTAGCTGAAAAATGCATATGACAATCTATAATTTTATCCATCATATTTTCACCTCTTAAATCTATACCCTATCTAAACTCTATTATACAAATTATCTATCTTAAGCTCAATAAACTTACTCACCTAGTTTGATTAAATTATCATTAAAATTATTTATCAATGTAAAAACGCCTTAATCATAAGGCGTTTTCTTTTTCTACTTATTTATTTTTCAAAAGGATATTTCATATTCCATTGATTGCGTATTTTATCTAATATTTCCATGACGAAAATAGTTTCTTTATGTGGCATTGCTTCACATTCTAATTCATTTTTATCAATCGCTTTAGCACAAGCTAAAACTTCATATTCATATCCTGTTACTTGTTTTGGTATTTCTACTTCTTTGATTAAATTATGTTCTACATCATAAATTTTTATCGCTTCAGGATTATTGATATTAGTTACACAAATATAGCCTTTTTCTCCATAAATAAAACCACATCTATCTGTTGGTGTCATCATAGAAGCATGAAGAACTGCCATTTTCCCATCATTCCAAGTGATTGTTATACTATCTGTCAAATCTACACCTTTATCTGACATCACAGCTTTTGCAAAAATATCTTTTATATCATTGCCAAATACCATCAAGGCAAAGTTAACGGTATAAACACCTACATCAAGCAAAGCACCGCCAGCAAGTTCTGGAGAAATCATGCGTTTCACATCTTTAAGCGGATAACCTAAATTTGCCTGAATTGAATGTACTTGCCCTATAATGCCAGAAGCAATAACATCATTTATTAATTTTCGTGAAGGCATATATCTTGTCCAAATTGCTTCTGTGATAAGTACATTATTTTCTTTAGCTAAAGCTAATAAATCCTTTGTTTCTTCTGCATTTACAGTAAAAGGTTTTTCACACAAAACATTCTTTTTATTTTCTATACATAATTTAGCTATGCGATAATGCTCATTATGTGGTACAGCAATATAGATTAAATCAATATCTTTATCTTGAATTAATTCCATATAAGAACCATATGCTTTTTCTATTTTATATTCATCTGCAAATGCTCTTGCCTTAGTCAAAGTTCTTGAAGCTACTGCATAATTTTTTATATTTTCATCATTTAATCCATTCAAAGTTTTTGCCATTAAAGAAGCGATTAAACCCGTTCCTACAATACCAACTTTCATCTGTTTCATTAAATTAAAACTCCTTAAATATTATTCAAATTATTAGCATCTATATATTCATTATCAGCAAGCCATTTTAATTGATACGAACGACGAGCTGTCCATGCAATATCATTTATATATGAAGCATTAACTGCTGCACCTATACCTGCTCCTATAATCGGCATTATCTGCATCAACTTACGTTTAGTCAAATTAATACCCAATTGTTTAGCGACTTTTTTAACTAAATTACTCATTAAAACTTCTTCAATTATTTTCTTTTGTAAAAAATCTGATTTTAATGCTAATAATGCTTCCTTTTTCTCCTTCATATCATTAGCACCTGATACAGACAAAATATTCAACACAAATTCTTTATCTTCAGCTGATTTCACTTCATACCCATAACACATAGCAATCTTATGAATAGTTCTAAATGCTAAAACTATAACAGCTCCTACATCAGCTACCATTGTTGCTGTACCGCCAAGCCCTGTAGCAAACCCTTCAGAACCAGCAAAACCTATCGCCCATTTATGCACATTACTAGCCAACTTATCAGATAAAGCTAAATCCTTATGACGTAATTCTTCGATAGTATCTACACCAGCATTTTTCAAAATATCATTTTTACTTGCTAATTTTTGACCAATATCATGAGCATGATATATTGCCTTTTCTACTACCACCTCTGGAATTACTTTTCTCGTAAATTTACTCATAGGTGAAAAAATCTTATTCATGCCAGTATTAACTACGCTGGGTTTTTGCTGTTCCCATTTACTGATTTCTACCAATTGTTTTTCTATATATTCATCATACATTAAGATACCCTCCTTATTCCCCACAATAAAATTAATTACAAAAAAAGATTAATTAATTTACCTTAGTAGGCATATTAATTAATCTTTTTCCTCTACTTCATATTTTTTTGCCAACTAATTAAATCCGCCAAAGTAATATTATCTACAACTTCACTTATAGCATCATATAATTTTTCCCAAAGAATTAATGTTGGACATCTATCTGCACGTGTACAATTATTGATATCATCATCAAGGCAAGCTACTGGGGCTAAACTTCCCTCTATCAAACGTAAAATCATGCCTACTGTATACTCTTCTGGTTTTTTAGTCAGTCGATATCCGCCCTGCGGTCCACGCAAGCTTTTTACAAATCCTGCCTTATTTAAACTAGATACTATTTGTTCCAGATACTTATCTGAAATCTGCTGTCGTTCAGCAATATCCTTTATTCGAACCGGTGTTTTTGCATCATTTAATGCGATATCTAACATCAATCGCAATGCATATCTACCCTTAGTTGATATTTTCATCGAGCTTCAATCCCACCTTACTATAAAATTAAATAAATCCTATCTAATTTATAGTATAGCATGAAATTTTTTTCAAAAAAACTATTTACTAAAAAATATTACTCTAAACTACTAGCTTCACCAGCAACAAAGCCCATAGAAAAAGCTGCTTGCAAATTATATCCGCCTGTAAAAGCGTCCACATCTACTACTTCGCCAACACAATACAAATCTTTAATTAGTTTTGACTCCATAGTTTTAGGATTTATTTCTTTTGTAGAAATACCGCCAGCTGTTACAATAGCTTCGCTAAGTGGTCTTGTCTTTGTAACAGTCATCACCATATCTTGCAATAAATCAACTAATCTTTCACGTTCAGCCTTGCTTATTTGATTTACAAATTTATTTTCATCAATAAAAGCTAAATCAATCACTGTACTAATCATTTTGCTTGGCAATAAATCGCCTAAAGCATTTTTTATTTGTTTTCTACTGTATTTTTCAAAATCTCTACAAATGCGTTTATCAAGCTGTTCTTTTGTCAAAGCAGGTTTAAGATTTAAAGATAATTCTACCAATTTCCCTTCTCTTAACCATTTAGCAATATCACGACTTAAAGTCAAAATGATTGGCCCACTTACACCAAAATGAGTGAATAACATTTCACCAAACATTTCTTTTTTTACATCACCATCAACTAATACCTTTAAATTTACATTGCGAAGAGATAAACCTTGGAAATCTTTTACCCAATCTTCTTCACATTCTAAAGGTACAAGTGCTGGAAATAAATCTTCAATAGTATGACCTATTTGTTTTGCCATACGATAACCATCACCTGTTGAGCCTGTTCCAGGGAAAGATGAGCCACCTGTAGCTAAAATAACAGCATCAGCTTCATATAATTTATCTTCTTCAGTGATTACACCTGTTACTTTATTATTATCTACTTTTAAAAATTTTACACTTTCATTTAACTTTATCTGTACAGCCAATCTATGCAATGCCTTTTCAAAAGCATTTACAATATCAATGGCTTTATCACTTACAGGAAAAATTCGTCCACCGCGTTCTTCTTTTAATGGCACATCTAATTCTTCAAAAAAGCTTCTGATATCCCAATTAAAAAATTTGCTAAATACACTATATAAAAATCTACCATTACCAGGAATATTTTTTACAAACTCTTGCAATGGTGCTGTATTTGTTACATTACAACGACCTTTACCAGTGATTAATAACTTTTTACCCAAGCGATTATTTTTTTCCAATAACATCACTTCTGCACCATTTTGTGCAGCACTGACAGCCGCCATCAGTCCAGCAGCACCACCGCCAACAACAATAACTTTACGCATTATTTATCTCCTATTTTTTTACGCAAACGCAATAATTCAGTTTCAGTTAATTTTCTATATTCTCCACGTTTTAATTTACTCAAAGTAAGACCTGCAAAAGCTATGCGTTTTAAAGCTTTAACTTCATATCCTAAAGCCTTGAACATACGACGAACTTGACGATTTTTACCTTCATAAATAGTGATTTCCACACGAGATTCTTTCAAAGTTTTATTTATGGAATCTAAATACACATCAGCAGGTGCAGTCTTGCCATCTTCCAATTTCACACCATTTGCTAATTTATCCAAATCTTCCATATTAATAATGCCGTCTATTCTTGCCACATAAGTTTTGCCAATTTCATACTTAGGATGCAATAATTTATTCATAAATTCGCCATCATTTGTGAGTAATAATAAACCTTCTGTATTATAATCCAAACGACCAATAGGGAAAATTCTTTCTTCTACATCAGATAAAATATCTACAACTGTTTTTCTACCCTTTTCATCTTTTACACTAGAGATATACCCTTTTGGTTTATTGAGCATATAATAAACTTTTTTTGCTTCTACTTTTAGCATTTTTCCATTATAAGAAACTTTATCTTTCACTGGGTCAACTTTCGTACCTAATTCAGTAACAACTACCCCATTGACACGAATTTTACCATCTGTAATTAATTTTTCTGCTCCACGACGAGAAGCAATACCAGTACGAGCTAAAAATTTTTGTAATCTTTCTTGCAAAATAATTCTCCTTATATTTTATTATCTACATCAAATTATATCATATAATAAATATCATCTTTATGAAAAAAGAGTATGAATTTCTTATCATTCATACTCTTATATTTCTCATTTTATAATACTACCTTATGTGGTGCTATCTTATGTTCGCTAAATACATAACGACCTATACCAGCAAACTCTTTATCTTTATATAAACGAATAAATTTTTCTGTTATTTCTTCATCTTCTTTAACAGCAATTTGTTTACCTTGTTTAATCATTACTGCTTCTTCATCAGAAATAACATATTTTGGTAAATGCTTTATCGGAAAATCCATTGATAATAGCGCCATATGTGGTAATAAACCTATTTCTTCCGTAGTAAATGCATCTTCTAATTTAAATGCTCCCACATGAGTGCGAATTAAGAAACTCATCACTGTAGGTATTCCTAAATATTTACCAATATCCATACATAAACTGCGAATATAAGTACCTTTAGAACAAACTACTTCAAAAATAAAACCATTTTGTGTCATCTCTTGAAATTTAATATCATGAATGACAACATCTCTTTCTGGCATTTCTACTTCTATATTTTTACGAGCCAAATTATACGCTTTTTCACCATTAATTCTAATAGCTGAATACATTGGTGGTCTTTGTTTTATTTCACCACGAAATGTTTCTAATGCCTCTTTTACTTTTTCAGCTGTAGGCATAGCATAATTTTCCATCGTTTCAATGATTTTTCCTGTATCATCACCAGTATCAGTGCTCAGACCAAAAGTTACTTCTACTTTATAGGACTTATCTACATCGTCCATATACTCAAGCATTCTTGTAGCTTTTCCCAGTGCCACTGGCAAAACTCCAGCAGCAGCAGGGTCTAAAGTCCCAGCATGACCAACTTTCTTCAATCCATAAACTTTACGTAAATGAGATACAATATCATGTGAAGTTATTCCTGGTGCCTTCAAAACATTTACAAATCCATTAGGCATTTTCTTTATTCATTCCTTTGATAATAGCATTAAGTACGATATCTTTTGCTTCCATAAGATTTTTATATACAGTCGCACCAGCTGCACGAATATGACCGCCACCGCCAATAGATTGAGCAATCTCACTGACATTTACTGATTTTGAACGCATACTTACTCTAGTTACTTCATCATCAGCATATTTAATCATCACAGCTACATCTACACCACGAATATTTCTAGCAAAATTAACAAAGCCCTCTGTATTATCAGCAGACTCTTTTAAAGCCTTATCAATAATCATCAAAGCAATTTTGCCATCATGATATAACTCAATAGTATCTATAGCTCTTCCAGCTGCCTTTACACTAGAAAAGGAACGTTGGTAAAATACTTCAGAAATTTTATCTGGTTTTACACCAATTTCTAATAATTCCGCAGCAGCTTTTAATGTATACGGTGTCGTATTACTATAACAGAAAAATCCTGTATCAGAACAAAGACCTGTATAAATACATGTAGCTGCTTCTAAATTAAATTGCCAATTCATTTCTTTTATTAAACTATAAATAATTTGAGCTGTAGCTGCTGCTTTAGCATCAACATAGCAATAATCAGATACTTTTGTATTAGATATATGATGGTCTAAATTCAAAATAGGTGCTTTTACTACATCTTTTACTCTGCCGATACGGTCAACATCAACATCTAAAATCACAAGTAAATCACACTCTATAATCTCACCATCTTGAGGTTTTTGATATAAATCTAAACCTTCCATCATACCGAGATTATCTGGTAAATCATCATCTAATAAAATTTTTATATCTTTATTAGTTCCCTTTAGGGCATGATATAGCCCTAAAGTTGAACCAACATTATCACCATCAGGATTTACATGAGAAGATAACACTATTTTATTAGCTTTTTCAATTAATTCACCAGCTTGTTTTAGTGTTACTTCCATTATTTTTGCTCCTCATCTTTTTGCACTTTTATCAATAATTCTTGAATATGTGCACTATATTGAAGTGAAGTATCCATGAAAAATTTAATTTCTGGAATAAATTTTAAACGAATACGATGCGCTAATTCTCTGCGAATGAAACCTAAAGAAGAATTTAAGCCCTTCCATGTATCTTCGATTTGTTTATCACTGCCTAAAATACTTACATATAATTTAGCATTGTGTAAATCACTAGATACATCGACTTCTGTAATAGTTACAAAACCAATACGAGGGTCTTTCAATTCTCGCATGATGATTTCACTAGCTTCTTGTTTAATCAATTCTTGTACTTTTTCTATACGAACGCTTCCCATTAATATACTCCTTATTTCTGTGGAATTTCTTCCATATCATATACTTCAAGGATATCGCCTTCTTTAAAGTCACGATAATTATCAATAGTAATACCGCATTCATAACCAGTTGCTACTTCTTTTACATCATCTTTGAAACGACGTAAAGATTCAATCTGACCTTCGTATAATACAATATTATCACGAATAATACGGATTTTAGAGTTATTACATACTTTACCTTCAAGTACATAAGAACCAGCAACTAAAGCTTTGGAGAATTTCATAACTTGACGAATTTCTACTTTACCTTGAATTACTTCTTTATATTTAGGTGCAAGCATACCTTTCATAGCTGCCTGAATATCATCGATAGCTTCATAAATTACGCGATAAGTATGAATATCAATTTTTTCAGTATCAGCTAATTTACGTGCATTTGCATCTGGACGTACGTTAAATGCAATAATTAAAGCATTTGCCGCAGAAGCAAGCATTACGTCAGATTCAGTTACAGCACCAACACCAGAGTGAACGATACTTACACGAACTTCGCTTTCATTTTTATTAAGACCTAAAAGTGAAGAAGACACTGCTTCTACAGAACCTTGAACGTCAGCTTTAATCAAGATATTTAATTCTTTGATATCGCCTTCGTTAATCTGATTGAATAAATCATCTAAAGAAACTTTCTTAGAACGCATAAGTTCATTACGCTGTTTTTCAATACGTTTTTCAGCAATAGTTTTAGCAAGTTTTTCATCTAATGCTGCAAGTTCGTCCCCAGCTTCTGGAACATCAGCAAGACCTAAAATTTCTACTGGCATAGAAGGACCAGCTTTTTTAACTTTTTCACCACGATCATTAATCATTGCACGAACTTTACCACAAGCAGTACCTGCAATAATGAAATCACCGATATGAAGTGTACCATTTTGTACAAGTACAGAAGCTACAGGGCCACGACCTTTATCAAGACGTGCTTCAATTACTACACCACGAGCTTCGCGATTAGCATTAGCTTTGAGTTCTTGTACTTCTGCTACTAATAAGATCATTTCTAAAAGGTCATTAATACCTTCTTTTTTCTTCGCGGAAACAGGTACCATGATTGTAGTACCGCCCCATTCTTCTGGAATGAGTTCATGTTCAGCAAGCTGTTGTTTTACATGGTCAGGATTTGCACCTGGTTTATCCATTTTATTGATAGCTACAACGATTGGCACTTTTGCTGCCTTAGCATGGTTGATAGCTTCTAAAGTCTGAGGCATAACACCATCATCAGCTGCAACTACAAGTACAGCTATATCTGTAACCTGAGCACCACGAGCACGCATAGCTGTGAAAGCTTCATGACCTGGTGTATCTAAGAATACAATTTTTTGACCATTACACATAACTTGATACGCACCGATATGCTGAGTGATACCACCTGCTTCATTTGATGTTACAGATGTTTTACGAATAGCATCAAGTAAAGAAGTTTTACCATGGTCAACGTGTCCCATTACTGTTACAACAGGAGGACGAAGTGCTAAGTTTTTAGGATCATCTTCAAATTCTGGGATTTCTGTTAAATCAACTTCAGGTGGAAGTTCTTCGACAGCAATACCGAATTCTTCTGCAATCAAAGAAGCTGTTTCAAAATCAAGTTCCTGATTGATTGTAGCCATTGTACCGAGTAACATTAATTTTTTGATAACATCTGTTACAGGGTATGTCATTTTACTAGCTAATTCTTTAACTGTAATTGTTTCGCCAACTTTAATATGTTTTGGACGAATTATTTCTTGTGATTTGTTTTCCACTACAGGCTTAGCATTTTTGCCTTTATTCTTTTTATTGCCAGCAAATTTATTATTAAAATTATTATTGTTGTTATTATTTTTCTTATTGTTATTGCGATTGTTGTTTTTATCGTTATTTTGTGGACGATTATTTTTATTGTTACGATTTTTATTATTAGCAGTATTATTTACTGGAGTATTTTTTGTTTTATGTTCATTTGTACTAGCATTATTTCTAGTATTATTGCGATTATTGTTCTGATGTGTATTATTCTGATTGTTTTTGTTTTTATTATTGTTGTTATTATTATTTGCAGAATTATTATTTTTATGATTTACATTCTGCTGATTATTTTTTTTTGCTGTTTGTTGTTTATTATTATCTTTATTATTCACGATACTAGCTATAACCTCACGTTCTTTCTCGCCAACCAAGTTTAGGTTGTTACTAACATTAATATTATTTTTATTTAAAATATCAATTATTTTTTTACTATCTAAAGAAAACTCTTTAGCTAATTGATAAATTCTATATTTGGACATTAAGCCACCCCCAGGGTTTTCAATTATCCAATATCTTTAAAATGGCTTTCTTAAAGCCTTCATCACAAATCGCTATAGCTGCTCTATCAGTTTTCCCAATAGAATTTGCCATCTCATTTTTTGTAAGTTCTGTATATCTCAACAAAACTTTACTATTTTTTGCCATTTTTTCATATTTAGCTTTTGTCGCATCAGCAACATCATTTGCCAATAATATCAATTTAATATTATTTTTACTACTTAAAGCTTTTTCAATGACAAATTCTCCAGACATAACTTTACCAGCACGACATGCAATGCTTACAATATTTATTAATTTAACCTTATTGTTCATCAAGTTTGGCAAATTCCTCTTTTAGCTGTTCATATACTGAATTATCTATCTGACATTTAAAAGACTTTTCTAAACGACGCTGTTTCACTGCTGTATTTAGACATTCAATATTCTTACAAATATAAGCACCACGTCCAGATTTCTTACCTGTGAAATCTACACTGAATTCACCTTCTGGACTTTTAACTATACGAATCATTTCACGTTTATTATGAGGTTCTTGACAGCCCACACATAAACGAACAGGAAGTTTTTTCATTACTTATCGCTCCCTATTATTAATCTACAGAAAAAGATTCTTCACTTACAACATTAACCATGTTCATATCGTCTGAATCAAAGCCTTCTTCTGCAGCTTGAGTTTCGCTCTTAATGTCGATTTTCCAACCAGTGAGTTTTGCAGCCAATCTAGCGTTTTGTCCTTCTTTACCAATAGCTAAAGATAATTGATAATCTGGTACGATTACTCTAGACATTTTCTTTTCTTCATTTACTGCAACAGATACAACTTTTGCAGGGCTTAAAGAATTTGCTATATATTTTGCTGGGTCTTCATTCCATTTTACGATATCAATTTTTTCGCCACGAAGTTCATCTACTACAGCTTGAACACGTAAACCTTTTTGACCTACACAAGAACCAACTGGATCGATTTCTTCATTTGCAGAAAATACCGCTATTTTGGAACGCATACCTGGTTCACGAGCTACAGATTTAATTTCAACTGTACCTTCTTGAATTTCAGGTACTTCAAGTTCAAATAATCTTTTCAATAAGCCAGGATGTGTACGAGATACTAAAATCTGAGGACCTTTAGAAGTTCTCTTTACTTCTACTACATAAACTTTAATGCGGTCGTTATGTTTATATTGTTCTGTGCTGATCTGTTCAGATGGTGCAAGTACAGCTTCTGTTTTACCAAGGTCAATAAATACATTATGACCTTCCATTCTCTGTACAGTACCAGTTAAAATATCACTAGAACGGTTAGAATATTCCTCATAGATAATACCACGTTCTGCTTCTCTAATACGCTGTACTACTACTTGTTTTGCAGTTTGAGCTGCAATGCGTCCAAAGTTAGCAGGTGTTACTTCTACTTCTACTACATCATCTAAAACAATGCTTTCGCCAAATTGTTTTTGAGCTTGTAATAAAGAAATCTCTGTAACTTTATTTTCCACTTTTTCTACAACTTTTTTCTGAGCGTATACATGAAATTCGCCAGTTGCTCTTTCTAAATACACACGCACATTAGAAGCAGTGTTGAAATTTCTTTTATAAGCAGATACTAATGCTGCTTCTACTGCTTCAAATAATACTTCTGGTGCTATGCCTTTCTCCTGTCCAACTTCTTTTAACGCATCTAAAAAGCCTTTATCTTTGGTTGCCATTTAATTACATTTACTCCTTAATCTTAATTTAAAAATCAATATGCAATCTAACTAAAGCAATATCTTTTAATGCTATTTCTCTAGTTTCATCAATAGTAATAATATCTTTTGTATAACCAGTTAGTTTACCAGTTATCATTTTTTCACCATCAATAGCCTTATATAATGTAATATCCACCACTTTGCCCATTTCACGTTTAAAATCTTTTTCTTTTTTCAACGCACGGTCAAGTCCTGGTGAAGACACTTCCAAAATATAGCGGTCATTGATAATATTTAATTCTTCAAGCTTTTCATCCAGTAGGCCGCTTACTTCCTGACAATCATCAAGGCCAATGCCACCTTCTTTATCGATGTATACACGTAAAAACCAATCACGTTCTTTTACATACTCTACATCAACAAGTTCATAATCAGTATTAGCTAAAATTTCTTCAGCAATTTTTTCAACTGCTTCTTCCACACGATTTGCCATCGAAACACCTCCTGTAATATTATCCCCAATATAAAGTAAAGAGTGGGCGTCTACCCACTCTTTAAGGAATAATCAAATTAACTTCTTTAACTAGTATAGCATAGAAAATTTATCTATGCAAGATTTTATACATTTATACAAAAAATATCTCTATAAAATAATTTCTACTATTTACAATAACTTATCATCATATTATTAAATCTAAATTATTTCATTTAACTTTTTCTTTTTCTGAGTTCATCTAATTTTGCCATAACTTCATCATTTATTCTTGAACCAATTTCACTTCTTCTCAATGGCAATACATGCTCACCTGTATATTCATCGCGAATATTTTTTTTGCTATGTTTTATTCTTCTCCACAATTCATTTGCAGAAATACGATATGCTCCTGCTCCTAAAATCAAAGACTGCTCTGCTCCATCAGAAGTTACTACATATACTTCTCTACCATAATATTTAGTAGCTTCATATACACTGCGTTCAATATAACTATCAGCTGTCTCTTTTTCCTTTGTATAAACCACTTTACAATGTTTAGATTTTTCTTCGACATTTTCTTCCGCATTAGTATATTGTGCATCAAAAACTATAGTAATATCATATTTTTCATATTGTCCATATTCCATTAAAAGATGAATTAATTTTTCTCTAGCAAAGTCTAAGTCATCATTGATGAATTTCTTTAAACTTTCCCATGCATTTATTATATTATAGCCATCTACTACCATGTATTTTTCATGTCGATTTGGTGTCAAATATGTTCTACTTCTATTCATAAGCTATTATTCTCCAATTCAATTTTTTGACATTTCTTATTATACCATAAATACTATTATCTTTGCTTTATACTCTTTCCTATGTTAAAATTTATATCAGTTAACTTTGAAATTATAGGAGGAATTCTCGTGGCTATTTTAGATATAAAAAAAGCTGGTGATCTTGTTTTAAAACAACAAGCTCAACCAATTGAAAGAATTGATAAAACAATCCGTACTTTACTTGATGATATGGCAGAAACTATGTATAAAGCTAATGGTGTAGGTCTTGCTGCACCACAAGTTGGTCAATCTATCCAAGTAGTAGTTATCGATGTAGGTGAAGGACTTTTAGAACTCATCAACCCTACTATTATTCGTAAAGAAGGCACTGAAATAGACACTGAAGGCTGTTTAAGTGTACCAGAAATTTATGGTGAAGTAGAACGTGCTGCTAAAGTAAGCGTTGAATATTTAAATCGTCGCGGAAAACGTCATCGCATCACTGCTACAGGACTTCTTGCACGTTGTCTTCAACACGAAATAGACCATTTACATGGAAGATTATTTATCGATATTGCCAATAATCTTCATAAAGCTCAAAAATAAGAGGTGTTTTCCATGCCAATAAAAAATATTGTTTTCATGGGTACTCCAGAATTTGCTGTACCTTGCTTAGATATTTTAAATCAACACTACAATGTAACTGCTGTATATACACAACCAGACAGACCAAAAGGACGTGGTCAAAAATTAGCTATGTCCCCTGTCAAAGAATATGCTCTAAAACATAATTTACCAGTATATCAGCCAGAAAAAATCAAAACACCAGAATGTGTAGCTAAGCTTCGCGAATTAAAACCTGATTTAATTATCGTTGTCGCTTTTGGTCAAATTCTTTCTAAAGAAATACTTGATATACCGCCACTTGGCTGTGTAAATGTACATGGTTCATTATTACCTCGTTGGCGCGGTGCAGCTCCAATCCACTGGTCAATCATCAGTGGCGATAAAGAAACTGGTATCACTACTATGTATATGGACGTTGGTTTAGATACTGGCGATATGATATTAAAAGCTACTACTGAAATCACTCCAGATATGACTACAGCACAACTTCATGACAAATTAATGGTTCAAGGTGCTGATTTATTATTGCAAACAGTTCAATTAATCGAAGAAAATAAAGCTCCTCGTGAAAAACAAGACGACAATTTATCTTGCTATGCTAAAATGTTAAACAATAATAATTGTCGCATTGATTGGACAAAATCTGCCCAAGATATCCATAATTTAGTACGTGGATTGAATTCTTGGCCAGTCGCTTATACTACTTTAAACAATAAGAAATTTAAAATCTGGCAAACAAGAGTAACTACAGGAACTGGAAATCCTGGTCAAATCATAAAATTAACTAAACAAAGTATTATTGTAGCTACTGGTGAAGGTGCGATTGAACTTCTTGAAATTCAGCCACCTAATAAAGCAAAAATGCCAGCAAGTTCATATATAAACGGTCATAAACAAGAACTTGAAAATAATGTATCTTTGATCTAAACGTAACAAGCGAAAGTAGCCTAGCTATTTTCGCTTTCTTACTAATTTTTTACCAATTTTACACTACACGAAAGATTAGGATAAACTATATGTATAATGATATTTTAAAAAATACTAAAAAACGCTTATTTATAAAATTAGCTACTATTAGCTTATTTAGTATAATGTTTTTCACCTATTTGATTATTTGGTTATGTTATCCACGCCTAGTTGTTTTAGACTTAGCTTTTATTGCCCAATTAGCTTTTACCATTGTTAGCATAGTATTTATTTTCTGTTGTCTATTCATTCTAAATATGATTTTCAACATAGCAAATATAAAAGCCTTTTCTTTTCTTGATAAATATATCTTCAATTTTATCAATTTTCTTTTCCCTATTATCATATTGTGGGGAAAAATCTTCGGCATAGGACGACGTGAAATTGAACGTTCTTTTATTGCCTTAAATAACTATATACTCACACATAAAAACATCAAAGTAGAAGCTAAAGACTTATTAGTTATCTCCCCACACTGTCTACAACTCGCAACTTGCCCACACAAAATAACTCATGACATCAATAATTGTAAGCATTGCAATCAATGTACTATTGGCCCATTAATTGATATGGCAAATAGAATGGGTTTTCATTTCCGTGTGGCAACAGGTGGAACTTTAGCTCGTAAAATCGCCAAAGAACTCCGCCCTAAAATGTTATTAGCCATTGCTTGTGAACGTGATTTAACAAGTGGCATACAAGACGTATATCCTCTACCAGCTGCTGGAGTTTTAAATATCCGACCTAACGGCCCTTGTTATAATACCACTGTAGATTTAGAATTAGTCGAACAAACAATTAAACAATTTATTAAATAACAAAAAAGTTGTAATCTCTTGATTATGTATCATTTGATTACAACTTTTTTTATTTCTATTATTTTTTAGCCATCAATTCAGCATACATATCGCTGATAGTTTTTCTATATACAGGATGTAATTTATACGGAGCAATCTGCATTAATGGTTTTAATACAAAATCACGATTTTTCATATCTGGATGCGGAACTATCAAATCATCTTCACTTATAATATCATCATCATAAAAAATTATATCTAAATCCAAAGTTCTAGGTCCCCAATGTATTTTACGTTCTCTACCTGCATGTTCCTCTACTTTTTGCAAAATCTGTAATAATTCATCTGCTGGTAAAAGTGTTTCTATCTTCATAACACCATTTAAAAATACATCTTGTTCCACATTTCCATATGGTTCTGTAACAATTTTATCTGAAATAGCTACTATATTTATCTGTGGTAAATTGCTCAAAGCTTCAATAGCTTCGTCTATAAATTTCTCTTTATCTCCTAAATTAGAGCCGAACGCTACAAAAGCTTCATGCCAGCCACGTTCAATTTCTACAGATACGGACTCAAATTCCTTTTCGATAGGTGCATGTGGTTTTCTAATTTCTAATAAAATACTTTTTACTAATTTAAATTCCAATAATAATGCCTGTGCTAATTGTTCAGCTACAGTTTCAATTAAATCATAAGTATGCTTAGTCATAAAATCATGAATAAAATCGCATACTGTTCCATAATTAGTAGAAGCGTCTAAATCATCATTCATGCCAGCTTTTCTTGTATTTGTACATAATTCAGCATTAACATAAAAATACTGACCTTTTTCTTTTTCTTCATCATATACTCCATGATAAGCATATACTTCTAAATTATCAATGCGAATTATATCCATCAAAAATTACCTCCAGCATATTTTATAGCTTCTGCCATTTTTATAGCTCTTAAATTTTCTTTTATATCATGAACTCGTACAAAATCATAATCTGCTAACACTGCCATAATAGATGTAGTAATTGTACCTTCTACTCTCTCATCAGCAGGTAAGTCCAAAGTTAATCCCACCACAGATTTTCTTGAAGCTCCTAATAATAAAGGAAAATTCAATTTGTGTAGACTAGATAAATTTTTTAACATAATTAAATTTTGCTCATATGTTTTAGCAAAACCAATACCAGGATCTAAAATTATCTTATCTTCTTTTATTCCAGCATTTTGAGCAATATCTATAGTTTCTTGTAAATCCTCCACTACATCAGTCAAAAAATCTTTATAATTCATATCTTTACGATTATGCATCAAACAGCAAGCCACATCGTTTTCTGCTATAACTTTTGCTAAAATATCATCATATTTTAAGCCCCAAATATCATTAATTAAATCAGCACCTACTTTTATTCCTTCTTTAGCTACATTTCCCTTATATGTATCTAAAGATATTGGCACATCAAACTCTTTTTTTAAATTTTCAATAACAGGAACAATACGTGATATTTCCTCATCATCACTCAAAAGTGTATATCCAGGTCGTGTTGACTCTCCGCCAACATCTATGATATCTACACCTTCTTTTATCATTTCTTGCGCATGAAATAAAGCTTTATCTAAAGAATTAAATCTACCGCCATCAGAAAATGAATCAGGTGTTACATTCAAAATTCCCATAATATAAGTATGTCTACCAAAATCAAACTCTCTACTACCAATTTTCATAAAAAATACCTCAAATAATTAATATTTTAATTTTAAATTTTTCTTTTCATCTTTCCAATTACAAATAGGCTCAACTTGACAACAAAAACAAGCCCTGCTCATTTTATCAGCTCGATATAATAACCCATTTAAATTCTTTTCTTCACTAGTTTTACTATCTCTATGTTTTAAAATAGCTTCAATGATTTGATTTTTTTCTTCTACAGTGAAATCGCAATCATCTAAAATTAAAGGAGCAATTTGTGCACTAGATATTTCATGACCAATTCCTTGACGATATTGAATATGACGACCAATATCATGTAGTAAAGCTGTCGCATAAATCATATCATCGCTAATTTTTAAATCTTCTTTTACATTTAAAATCATCATCAATCTAGCCACATCTAAAAAATGACCCATATCATGTCGGCAAAAAATACGATTTGTTTCCTCTTTAGCTATCTCTTTATAACATTTCTTAAATATTCTATGTTGTATAATCGTATTTTTACAATCAAAATTCATCTTCTTTGCTCCCTAAAATTCAAAAATACATATAAATCATTATAAAAGAAATCCTACAATTAAACAATAAAAAAACGACTTCTACTCAAATTATCATAGAAGTCGTTTTTTATTACACTAATTATTTATTTAATTTCGCAGTGATAATACGACGAGCAAATTCAATAATTAAGAGAATATTTACTAATAAACCGAGCCATTGAGCTGTATCACCAAAGCTATCGCCTACCATACGAAGTGGAGCTTCACTACCACCAGATGTTACAGAAACAACGATAATACCAGCAAGTAATACACCCATTAAGGATTCACCAACAATCATACCAGAAGCAAATAAGATACCACGACGATTGCATGTATCTACATCATCAACAACATTTTGAGGACTGCGAACTTCTGCACGTTTACGTAAATAACGATTTACTACATAAGAAAGTACAGCACCTACTACAAGTGGCATCTGTAAAGTTGGAGGAAGATATATACCCATACCTACAGCAAGAGGTGGTAAACTAAGATTTTTTGTAGATTTTTTCAAGAGTACATCAATGATGATAATGATAATACCAAAGATTACACCATAAAGAATATATGACCAATCCATGCTATTATTGAAAATCCCCTTAGCAATTGTTGCCATCAAAGTAGCCTGTGGAGCAGACAATACCTGATTTACATCCATATCAGGACGTGGCATTGCACCTGGGAAACCATATGCTTCATAAAGTAAATTGAGTACAGGAGCAATAGCGATCGCACCAGCGATACAACCGATTAATAAAGCTACCTGCTGTTTCCATGGAGTTGCACCAACAAGTAAACCAGTTTTTAAATCCTGTAAGTTATCATTGGAAATAGCAGCAATACTTGTAATAACACTTGTGATAAAAATAGCAAATGCAGTAGCAAATAAAGTACCATATTCAGAGCTAAATAAACCTGCAAGGTTACCTAATGCTAATACTACAAGGGAAGAAACAATGATACCTAAAATACCAATACCAGAAATTGGACTGGAAGAAGTACCGATAAGACCTGCCATGTAACCGCAAGCAGCAGCTACGAAGAAGCCCATACCTACAGCAACAATAATACCAACTACTATGTACAACAAAGTCATACCTGTGGATAAATTGCCACCAGCTAAGAAGGAATAGAATACACCTATTAAACCGATAATGATTAATACGAATACAATACCAATGCTTTTTGGTGTCATATCAGTATCCATACGATGTAAATTATCATTAGATACACTATTATCAGATACAGCTTTAATAGACATTTTAATACCATCTAAAATAGGTTTTAATAAAGTAATTAAAGTCCAAATAGCAGCAATACCAATTGTACCTGCACCCATAAAACGAATTTTAGAAGACCAAATGCTAGTAGCTACTTCACCAATATCTACACCAGCTGGAATATCAGATATAGACATGAAATATGGTACAAAACCTAACCAAGTAACAACTAAACCAAATAAAATTGCTAAACCACTAGCAAGACCAATAAGGTAACCTGCACCTAATAAAGCAGGAGAAAAACCTAATGGAAGACAAGTTACTACATTTTTGCCCAAATGAATCCAATTCATCATTTCAGCAGAAAGATATCCAAATCCACTAGAAAATAGATTGATAAGCGCAGCGATAACACCACCACTTACAATATCTTTCATGCCAGTAACGCCTTTTTTCTCGCTAACACTAGCACTACCAACTTTCAAAATTTCAGCAGCAGCACGACCTTCTGGATAAGGCAAATCTGTATTAACTACCATTGCACGACGAAGTGGAATAGTGAATAATACCCCTAAGCAACCACCACATGCACAAATCATTAAAGTTTGCCAAAATTGGAAGCCTTGCCAATAACCAATCATCAATAAACCAGGAATAACGAAAATTACTGCGGATAATGTACCAGCAGCAGATGCTTGTGTTTGTACAAGGTTATTTTCTAAAATATTAGAATCCTTGCACATACGCAAGATAGCCATAGAAATAATTGCAGCTGGAATAGCAGAAGAAAATGTAAGTCCTACTTTCAATCCTAAATACACATTAGATGCAGTAAATACTATTGTTATAAATAAACCAAGTATAACCCCTCTAAGTGTAAGTTCAGGCAATTTTAATTCATGGCTCATGAAATCATGATTTTTCATAAATAAAATCTCCTTTTTTATAAAATCATGATATATTGTACAATAGTATTGTACAAAGTGCAATACTAAATACACATTAAAAACATTTTTATTTTTACACAAATTACGTAAAAAGCTCTTGTTTTTTACTAAAATTTTATATAAAGCAAACAAAAATCTAATAAATACAGATTATTTTCTTAGAAATTATATTTTTATTTATCATAATGTCCATATTAAGAAGAAAATACCAATTTCACAAGTTAACAATTTATTTATATCCATTAACAGCATAAACTTAATGTAAAGTTATATTTTACAATCTAGTACTCTGTTAAAAGACATTCTTATTTTATTATATTTTAGTAATACTTTAAATTTATTATCGAAAAAAATGAAAAAATATGCATTTATTATTTAAGTTATTTTATTGCTATTAAAAATAAAAAACTCCCCATAAAATCTAAAAAATAAAATTCTATGGGAAGTTTTCCTAAAATAATTATTTAACTTTTTTATATTTATCAATCTGTTGATTTAATAATTCAATATCATCAAAATAATTTATTTTCATAGCATCTTTTACTTCATGCAATGTTTGTTGAGCTACTTCACGAGCTACTTCAGAACCTTCTTTTAAAATCTGATATACATAAGCAATATCTTTTTGATATTCTTTACGACGATTTCTAATTGGTTCAAATTCTTCTTGTAATACAGCATTCAAGAATTTTTTAACTTTAACATCACCAAGACCACCACGTTGATAGTGTGCTTTTAATTCATCTAAATTATTATAATCAGGTAAATATTTAGCAAAATGTTCATCTTTGCAAAATGCATCTAAGTAAATAAATACTGTATTACCTTCTATTTTCCCTGGATCAGAAACTTTAATATGATCAGGATCAGTATACATGCTCATTACTTTTTGTTTAATGACATCCGCTTCATCAGATAAATAAATACAGTTTCCTAAAGATTTACTCATTTTAGCTTTACCATCAATACCAGGAAGACGCAAACAAGCTTTATTATCTGGAAGTAAAATATCCGGTTCTACTAAAGTTTCTGTATTATACAACATATTAAAACGACGAACAATTTCTCTTGTCTGTTCAATCATTGGTTCTTGGTCTTCACCAACTGGTACAGTTGTCGCTTTAAAAGCTGTAATATCAGAAGCCTGACTTACTGGATAAGCTAAAAAGCCAACAGGAATACTTGCTTCAAAATTACGCATTTGAATTTCAGATTTAACTGTAGGATTTCTCTGTAAACGAGATACAGTAACAAGGTTCATATAATAACATGTCAATTCACAAAGCTGTGGAATTTGTGATTGCACAAAAATTGTGGATTTTTTAGGGTCAATGCCACAAGCTAAATAATCCAAAGCTACTTCTAATACATTCTGACGAACTTTTTCTGGATTATCTGCATTATCTGTAAGTGCTTGAGCATCAGCAATCATAATGAAAATCTTTTCAAATTCTCCAGAATTTTGTAATTCTACACGTCTTTTTAAAGAACCTACATAATGACCAATATGTAAACGACCAGTAGGTCTATCTCCTGTTAAAATAATTTTACCCATAATTAACCTCCGCAATCTATTACTAATAAACTTTATTATTAATATTTATATATTTAATATAATATAGATTTAAATCTCTTTTGTAAATATCAATTTAATTAAGTACTTATTTTTCTTCATTATTATATATCCTTGATAAAGAAATTTTATATTATAATATAAGTAAATACTATTTATATTGGAGATGATTTTATGGCTAGAAATTTACCTCAACAATTGCGTTATGACAAATTAGGTCCTAATGTAGTAAAAGCTCTAACTAAACGTCATTTTGAAGCTTATTATTGTAGCACCAAAGAAGAAGCCTTAGCCCAAGCAATTAAACTAATCCCTGAAAAAGATGTTGTTTCATGGGGAGGCTCTATTTCTATTGATGAAATTAATTTATTATCCTATGTAAAAGAACATTATCAAGTAATCGACCGCGATAGTGCCAAATCACCAGAAGAACGACTTGACCTCATGCGCAAAGCTCTACTTTGTGATACTTTCCTTATGAGCGCTAATGCTATCAGTGAAGATGGTCAATTAGTAAATATCGACGGTAACGGCAATCGTGTCGCTGCTATGATTTATGGACCTAAAAACGTAATTATAATTGCCGGTATGAATAAAGTAGTAAAAACTCTAGATGATGCTTATGCTCGTGCTAGAAATATAGCTGCTCCTAGTGTTGTGCAACGTTTTCCTAATGCTAAAACACCATGTAATCAAACTGGTGCTTGTCATGATTGCTTATCTAGTGATAGTTGCTGTGCTTATATAGTTACTACTCGTATTTGTCGTCCAGCAAAAAAAATAAAAGTTATCCTAGTAGGCGAAAATCTAGGCTTATAATAAAAAGCTCTCAGAATATCTGAGAGCTTTCTTCATCTTTGTGATATGACTAAGCCAACAATAGCCAATATCATACCAATTAATTTATATAAAGTTATTGGCTCATTTAATACTAAATAAGCAGTAATTACTGTTACCACTGGACAAGCATATATATATACTGTAGTCTTTACCACACCTAAATACTTTGTAGCGAAATTCCATGTCAAAAAACAAATTGCTGAAGCACCAATTCCTAAATACAACATATTTGCTAAATTTACTGGTTCCAATAAATAAATTAAATCAATATTAAAACCCATAAAAATAACTGGTGGTATCATTAAAATTATGCCATAAAGAAAAATTTCTCTTGTGATAACTATCATATCATAGCCAAATGCGCAAATTTTCTTTAATACTACAGCATAAACAGCCCATAAAACAGCAGCTCCTAAAGCTAAGATATCGCCTTTAGGATTGATATTCAAACTACTTTCTTCTAAGGCAATAAATACTATACCTATCATTGAAATTATAAATCCTACAATAAAAGGCCCTGTTATTGCATGTTTTCGCAATGTAAAACTAGCTAAAATAGCAGCGAAAAAAGGAGCTGTTGATGAAATAATTCCAACATTTGAAGCATATGTATATGTCAATGCAATATTTTCCATCAAATAATATAAAGTAATTCCTGATAATGCTGCCACTACCAAATATAAACGATGTTCTTCATGCCTTAACTTCAAAGGTTCTGGTCTGATTATATATAAAATACTAAGACCGATTACAAATCTTGTTAATAATATCTCAATTGGCGAAAAATCTACTAATAATATTTTAGTGGATATAAATGTTGTTCCCCAACAAATGATTGTAAATAGTGCCAATAAATGACCTTTCATCGCTACTCCCATTAGTAAAGCTCCTTTTACATTAAATTTTGTTCTATATATTTCAAACAATACGCTTTATTTTCTAAAATTTTATAAATAGTATTATCGTATAAATACCTATCATGTTCTTGATTATAAAAAGCTTTACCTGTTTGAGTTTCTTTTATTAACCAACCTTGTTTTTCCATAAATATATAAAACTCTATTTTAGTTTTTATATTTAATTTATTTATATTATCAATTGTTTTTATTAAATTCTCTATCAAATTATAAAATCCTTGTTTTTTTTCGGATAAATATATTTTTTTATCTAAATCATATTGAAGAGTTTTTCCCCATATCATTTCAATATTACTACGTAGAATTTTATCATCATGAAAAGTTTTAGCTAAAGTTTTATCACTAACTTTTCTATTTTCATCAATATAATTAAAGATAAAATCTTTCTTTAAACGTTCATGTTCCAGTTTTATGCCAACTTTTAATAATTTCTGCTCAAAATATTTAAAGTCTTTATTTCTACTCTTATTTAAAATATCTATTATTTTATCATAAACTGTTTTCTGCCACGTTAAATCTCTAAATTGTTCTCTTAAAAAGCTATATTTTTTACGCATATTATATTCATGATTTTTATTTTGAGCAAATATATCTCTTTCAATAACTGATAAATTATATTCTCTGCATAATTCATCAGAACTATATTTTAATTTCTCTAAAGTTTTATTGGCATGTATTTCTATTGTCTTTCCTGTTATAGCATTCACTGAATTGATGATAAAGTGATTATGTATATGTTCTGTGTCTAGGTGTGTACATATACATACTTCAAAACCATCTTGAGCAAAATTTTGCATTGCCCATTTTTTTCCTATTTCATGGGCTTTTTCTGGAGTTATTTCATTTGGCTTAAATGATTGCTGAAAATGTTTATACATTTCACTATTTTTATTATCTACTGCTTTTCGATATAGCTCTTTTGTTGCTATCATTGTATCATATATATTTTTTAGTGAACCCCAACAATTCAACGGAGTTATTAATTTTTTCCCTGTTATTGTGGTTATTTTTTCTTCATTAGCAATATAATTTAGAGCTGATTTTAGACTTGCTTTTGTTTTTCCTGCTTTAACGACTTTAATAATTGCCAAAATTCATCACATCCTTGCTGAATTTCTTGTAGTAGTTTTTCTGTATTTTCATCTTTTGTTTCTATTTTATTAGATAATTCGTTTACTTTATTTCCTAGGTATTTTATTTGCGATATCGTTTGTTCTAGGTTGGGTATTATGTATATTGGGTTGTTGTTTATGCTGTCTATTATTAGCTGAGTTTTTGATATTTGTGTTTGTTCTAATTTTTGTTTTATTAATTCATTTTGTTCTGGGGTTAATCTTATATTTAATTGTAGGCGAGGAGATTTTTTTTTCATTTTTTATTCCTTTCTTTTGTCTAGACTTTTGCTAAGCTTGCTTCATTTCTTATATATCTTCCTTTTACTATATATTATGATTCTTTTTTCTGCAATATTTTTGTAGACATTTTGTTGTTTTTTATATTATAATTTAGTTAATGGATAATAATTATTATTTTATAAGAAATATTGATTTTGTATTGTAGGTGATTTTATGTTAGATACTGTTATTATTGGCAGTGGTCCTGCTGGTCTTGCTGCTGCTATATATGCTTCTCGTGCGGCTTTGAATTATGTTGTTTTGGAAAAGGCTGGTTATAGTGGTGGTCAGATTGTTACTACTAATGATTTAGATAATTATCCTGGTATGCCTAATATTGATGGGGCTTCTTTTTCTATGGCACTTCAAGAACATGCTGAAAAATTAGGTGCTGAAATTAAAGAAGCAACTGTAACTGCTATTAAACAAAATGAGGATAATTCATATACTGTAGAAATCGAAGGTCAAGAACCTATTTTGACTAAATCTGTCGTTTTGGCTACTGGTGCTAATCCTCGCACTTTGAATGTTCCTGGAGAACAACAATATTTAAGCCGTGGTGTTTATTATTGTGCTACTTGTGATGGTGCTTTTTATCGCAATAAAACAACTGCTGTTATCGGTGGCGGAAATACTGCTCTTGAAGATGTTTTATTCCTTGCCAAAATCTGTGAAAAAGTTTATTTAATCCATCGTCGTGATGAATTACGTGGAGATAAACATTCCCAAGAGAAAATTTTTGCTATGCCAAATGTGGAATTTGTAAAATCTGCTTTGCCAAAATCTATCAAAGGGGATAAAAAAGTTTCTGCTATTGAAATTGAATATAAAAAGACTGGCGAAATTGCAGATATTCCTGTAGATGGAATTTTCGTGGCAGTGGGCATGATACCTAATAATCAATTAGTACCTGATTTTGTCAATACTGATGATGCTGGTTATGTCATTGCTGATGAAACAGGTAAAACAAATGCCAAAGGATTTTTTGTTGCTGGTGATTTACGTACAAAAGATTTACGTCAAGTTTTAACTGCTGCTTCTGATGGTGCCAATGCTATTAAATCTGTAACAGATTATTTAAACGAAATTTAATTCTATACTCAAAGAGCAATACTAATTGTTAAATGTAAATTATTAGTATTGCTCTTTTTTACTGCACTTTACTTGTGAAAAGTTTTAAAACTAGTTATAATTAATTTACTTAATTTATATTAGGAGAGTGCTTTACTTTGATTAAAGTTAAACTTATGAAATATACTGCTGACCCAGAGCGTACTGTAGCTATGGCAGCTCGTCTTTGTTATTCTCCTGCTGGTGCAGAAGAATTATCCGAAAAAATGACTGATGAACAAGTTACTAAACTTGTGGAAAAAATTATCAGCATGGGTCATGCTTCCACTATGGAACATGTTACTTTTACATTTGCTATTGAAGGTATTTCTCGCGTACTCACTCATCAATTAGTGCGCCATCGTATTGCTTCTTATTCTCAACAATCTCAGCGTTATGTAAGTGAACATGATTTTGAATATATTTTACCGCCATCAATCGCTGAAAATGATGAAGCTAAGGCAAAATTTGAAAATCTAATGCATACAATTCGCCAAACTTATGATGAATTAGTAGCTATGGATGTTCCTAAAGAAGATGCTCGTTATGTTTTAGCTAATGCTACAGAAACAAAAGTTTTAGCAACATTTAATGCTCGTTCACTTCTCAATTTTTTCTCTCTTCGTTGCTGTAATCGCGCTCAATGGGAAATTCGTCAAATGGCATATTTAATGCTTGCTGAAGTTAAAAAAGTAGCTCCACTTTTATTCAAAAATGCAGGTGCAACTTGTGTTCGCACTGGTCGTTGCCCTGAAGGTGCTATGACTTGTGGTAAATTTAAAGAAATGCTTAAATTACGTGAAGAATAATTTATAAAATATTAATAAAAAAGGAGATTATTATGCGTCCAACAAAAAATAAACCTAAAAAAGATAAAAAAAATAAATTTGTAGTAAGTCCTCGTCCAAAGAAAAAAATAAATGATATAAAACAAATTAAACCTAAAAAAGTAGAAATCAGTGAAGATATCTTACTTGGTCGCAATGCTGTTCGCGAAGCTTTAAAAAGTGGTCGTTCTATCAATCGCATCTTGATCGCAGATAGCGCACATGGTGGTTCTATGCCTGAAATCATGACACTTGCTAGAGAACGCCGTATCATTGTACAAAATGTAAATACTGAAAAACTTGACCAAATCTGTGGCGGTCAACGTCATCAAGGTATTGCAGCTTATGCAGCTCCTGTTGATTATGTAGAACTTGATGATATTTTAAATCTTGCTAAAGAACGCAATGAAGATCCATTCATCATCTTATTAGATGAATTAGAAGACCCTCATAATCTCGGTGCAATCTTACGTACTGCTGACGCTGTTGGCGCTCACGGTATTTTAATTCCTAAACATCGCAGTTGCCCATTATCTTCTATCGTAGCTAAAACTTCTGCTGGAGCTTTAGAATATGTTCCTGTAGCTCGCATTGGTAATGTCGTACAAACTTTAGAAGAATTAAAACAAAAAGGTCTTTGGGTAGCTGGAGCAGATATGGACGGTACAGAAAATTATTATGATGCCAATATGACAGGCCCTCTAGTTTTAGTTATCGGCAGTGAAGGTCGTGGTGTTAGCCGTCTTACAAAAAATGCTTGCGATTTCATCGTCAAAATCCCAATGCGTGGCAAAGTAAACTCTTTAAATGCTTCCAATGCTGCTGCTATCTTAGCTTATGAAGTCTTAAAACAACGTACTTTAAAATAATTTATTTATATTTATTTGAGCAAAATCTTATTTTATCTTAAGTGGTGATTATTTCATGCTTTATAATGAACGTGTAGAATTAATCTTGCAACAAGTACAATTACAAGCTATTGTAAAAATCAATGATTTAAAAGATTTATTAAATGTTTCTGTTGATACTGTTCGCCGTGATTTAAAAACTATGGAACAAAGTGGTCTAATAAAATGTATACGTGGCGGTGCTTGTTTACCTGATTCATTGCCGTCTTTATCCAACTTTACCGGTAGGGAAGTTCTTAATATAAAATTAAAACGAGAAGCTGCCAAAAAAGCATTAGCTTATATTAAACCTAATGCTATCATTGCTTTAAACTCCGGAACAACTAATACCATATTAGCCCAAGAATTAGTTTTTAAAAAAAATAATATCACTGTCATTACTAATAATTTAGCAGCCATTAATATTTTAATTCAAAATCCAGCAATAAAAATTGTTTCTATTGGCGGAATTATTGATTCTCAAGAAAAATCAACTTATGGTACTACTTGCGAACAAGAATTTAGTCAATATTTTCCTGATATTGCCTTTTTATCCATTAATGCTATAAATTATAAAGATGGCTTCACCGATTTTCGCATGTCCGAAATAGGTATTATTAAATTATTATCTCAACGTTCAGAAAAAGTAATTGCCATAATGGATTCTAGTAAGATTGGCAAACGTTCAAAACAAAAAGTATTAAATTTAGATAATGTTGATTTATTATTAACAGATGATAATATCTCACCAATATTAAAAGAAAAATATAAAAATAAAGGTCTTCTCATTGAATAAAAATAGCCATTTTCCTTATCTCTCATTTAGAAATTTGGAAAATGGCTATTTTTTATGGAATCAAATTACCTTTTATGCTTCTCCACCATGAAATTGTTCTATATGCTTCCAAAGTTTTTTCTACTTCTACTGGTTCATTTCCATCTAATTTACCTATATCTACCGTATTAAGCCAAACACTATCATTAAAGCCTACATTTGCTCCTCTTGTTAATGATTTACCTAAACTATAGTATTCAAAACCTTGTGGCGCTATCAATTCAAATATAGTTGCCCCAATATTAATATGACCGCCAGCTATTTCATCTGATAATATATTTTTCGTAATACCATCACCATAAATGACACATGGCACAGTATATCTATTAAATAATGTTGGTTTTGCTTCTATATTTGTTCTATCAGCATGATCGCCAGTAATCACAAATAGATTTTCTTTAGGATATGCTATTTCAATATCTTCAACAAAATTGCCAATTACTTTATCTGTATACCAATAATGACCTAATTTATTCAGTAAATCTTCATTATTTTGCACATCTACAGGTAATTTAGCTCGTACTTCTTCTTTTGGAAAACCTGCTTTTACTAAATCTACACTATAAGGTGCATGATTTGATACAGATAAAATCACATATACTGTAGGTTCATCATTTTGAGCTACTTCTTGCTTTAACTTATCAAAAATAAATTCGTCATCACAGCCCCATACATTACCTGATGGATATTGATAATCTGATGCACAATGGAATTCATCAAAGCCTTGTGCCAAAGCAAAATCTTTTATTCTTTCCCAACCACTAAAACCAGCATACCAAAACTGTGTTTTATATCCTAATTTTTTTATCTGTGGTGCAAAAGATGTTGCATATACCTGCTTATATGACTCATATTGATGATTAGGATATATATTTACATCAGATAAACCACAAATAATAGCATTTACTGCCATAGGTGTAAATGCACCATTAGGCATGAAATTATGTGTATATGTCGCATTATCTTTTTGCATAATAGCTCGCACATTTTCGCCTAATTGCAGATTTGCATATTCATCTAATAATGGCCATTGAGCAAAACTTTCACCGATTATAATAAATATATGCTGTTTCTTATCAATTATATTACCATGAGCTTGATATACTAAATTACTATCAATTTGACTTAAGTCTTGTTTTTGCAGACGATAAGCATCACTATTTTTCGCTAAAAACTCTAAATTCTGAGCAATATTTTCTTTATGCACGCCATAAATCACGCCATTATCAATGCGTTTTTTAATAGAATATCCTCGATAGATAGCCTGCACATCATCTAAAATTATCTCATTAAAAAAAGTATCTTTTGTTTTTGCACAGTTTTCCCAATGAATAGATTTTGCATAGGAAAAACTAGCTCCAAAACGTACAAATAAAGCAAAAATTAAAGTAAATACTATCACTGATATTTTAAATACAAGATTTTTTTCAAATTTAAAAGATTTTTTTATCCACTGCCAAGCAAGATACTTTTTCAAGATATATACGACTATAGCTGTAAATAAAATAATGATTACTGTACCTTCCAATAAATGATACTGCTCTATCATTGTATAAAATAAAGCTTTTACATCATCATTTACAGCATTAAATACCATTTCATTAAAATTAGTATGAAATTCCCTATAATAAAAATATTTTGCTACAAATAAAAAATTCAATATAAATAAAAATACTGCTGATAGTCCTAATCTTAATTTATCTAAATGCTTATTTATCAACCAACCTACTAAAGTAACAAAAATAAATGTAAATAGCATAAGTATGCCTGCTGTTTTTAAACTAATTCTTGCCCCATAATAGATAGTTAATAGAATATCATTTAAATTTATATCACCAGCATAACTTTTCATCGTTATCAATGAAATTACACGCAATAAATTTAAATATAACCAAACAAAAATAAATAATTTGAAATCTCTTTTTAAATTATAATAAAAACTCTCCCATTTTAACTGCAAAATCATTCTCCTAACTTATAAAAAATTATTCATTAACAGCTTTAATTAAATTTCTCACTAAATTTTCATCTACATAATCATAACAAGCTTTATTTTCACCTTGAGCAAATGCATAATTCACAAAATCACCAAAAGTTGTTTTATCTTCTTTCCATGCCCTACAAGATGAATGTATCTGCTTTACTTTTGTATATTCTATTAAATCTTTTGCATTATCTTTATTAATACCACTACCTGCTAAAATCTCTATTTTTGCTCCTACTGTTTCTTGTAGACTTCTAATCAGTTCTTTGCCTTCTATAGCTGTTGCTTTTAGTCCACTGGTTAATACTCTATCTACGTTTAATTTTATTAATTCATTTATCGCTGTTTTTTCATCTTTTACACAATCAAAGGCTCTATGAAATACTGCTGTCTTCTCATAGGAATGTACTATATTTACCATTTTTTGTGTACATTCTAAATCAATTGTTCTATCTTCAGTTAAAAAGCCAAAAGCTAATCCATCAGCACCACGCTCTAATAAAGCTTTTGCTTCGGCAAAAATCTGCTTTTTTTCTAAATCACTATAGCAAAAACCAGCTCCTCTTGGTCTTACCATACAAATAATTTCTAAATCTGTATTTCTTTTAATTAATTCTAAAGTAGCTATACTTGGCGTAAGTCCACCTAAATACAAAGCTGAATTTAATTCTATTCTCTTTGCTCCACCTCTATAAGCATTTATAGCATCTTCATAACTGCCACAACAAATTTCAATTATTCTATCCATTTTACGACCTCACTTCATTTTATATGCCTATTATATACTATTTTGCTAGTATTTAAAAATATATGTTATAATATAACATTATATATCTTTAATAAAGGAGAAAAAATCATATTATGTTAAAAGACATAGCAGAAAAATATTACATACAAGGTTATAATTGTGCAGAAAGTCTTATTCGTGCAGGTAATGAATATTATAATTTAAATCTTGATGAAAATGCTCTAAAAATGACAGGCGCTTTTGGTGGTGGTTTCCATGTTGGTGATGTATGTGGAGCTTTAAGTGGTTCAGCATGTGTTATCTCAAGTAAATATATTGAAACAAGAGCTCATGAAACTACTCACTTAAAGCCTATAATGTTAAACTTAGTTAGAGCATTTCAAAATCATTTTTCTTCAAGACTTTGCTGTCAAATTAAAGCAAAACATTATTCTCAAGAAGTACATTGTTTAAATACAGTAAAAGCTACAGCTGAAATTCTTGAACAAGTTTTAACCGAATACGAAAAAAGTCATTAATTATTAATTTATAAAAAAGCACTATTGTTATTATCCCTAAAAATCTTTAGATAATACAATAGTGCTTTTTATAATTTATTACTTAAATATATTAATTTAAATTAAAATGCCCAACGAATACCTCCATTTACTTGCCAATCTTTATTAATATCGCCACCAAATCCACGTGTTACATCACCATAGAAAGTAACATCTTCGGACAATTTAATATTACCACCAATGCCTAATTCAAACCATGTATCACTATAGTCAACATCTCTAGATAAAAATTCATTACTTCCTCCAGCTTGACTATTGAGTGTTAGATTTCGTGTTCCTGCAAATTCATGATACATATCAGCTTTTAAATAAATATCATTTCCATTTTCAGCTTGTTTGCCTACTGTAAAACCTAAACGAGTAATAACACTATTTAATCCATCAACACTTCCTGTTGCACCACGATTTGTAGTATAGTCAAAACTTGCTAATCTACCAATAGTTAATTGTGCTTGTGGTTCAATATAAAAATTATTATCATAGTTATAACGTTTACCGTATTCAGCACTTAAACTATATGCATTATGTTTATAATTTGTACTATCTGCATAATCTCCATAAGAATTTAATTCTGTATCAAATTGACCTATACGTGCTGTTAAATTTGTATATGCATCATCATCATTATTCCATACTGCATATACACTAAGTGCAGTTAATTTATCATTGCTACCACCATTTACATATTTACTTTTACCATTACCATAATCAATAGCTACACCGTAAATAGATTTTGCATCAGCTTGTTTATCATATCCTAATTGGAATAAATTATAATCACTGTCAAAAGCACTATTATTAAAGCTACCATCAAGATATCTAGCCCATAATCCCATATCATTTACATTACTATTATGCAACTCACCTAAACGAGAACGCATACTATCATTTGTGTTTCTCCACATTGCATAAGCATTATCTGTAGCATCTAATAAAACTCTAGTATCATTATTTATATTTTTTTCTACACTAGTTAAAAGCCATTCATTTTTATCCAATCCATATTTATCACCACGAACAATAGATGGATCATACTCATATAATCCGCCAGCATTGTATTTTTCACCTTTAAATTCTAAATTACCACTCTTATCTACTACTAAAACTTGATATTTACCTGGCTCTATTTTAGAGAAATTCTCTCCACTAGCATCTTTTACTTGTATATAATGTGTACCTTTTTCAGCTTCATTAATTATAATTTTATCATTATTTTGTGTCGCCTCATTCTTCAAGCCTGCTAATGTTTTATCCTCATCATTTTTATCAAATGTCATACCATTTTCTAAATCCGTATCTAAAATAAAATGAGCATTTGAACCTTTCATCTTTTCAATATTTAAAGTTTCATAAGATGCATTATTTATTGTATTAACCACTCTTAATTTATTAGATGCTTCTTGTGCTAATACAATATTCCCACCATTAGCTGTAAATGTACCAGTTAATTCATATACTCCACCTGTATTAGCAAATGATAATGTTCCTGAATTAATTGTAGTATCTTGTACAGTAGCACCTTCATTTACATACAATAAACCACCATTGATAACAGTGTCTTTAGAAATACCACCTTTTTGTACTATTTGCATTCCCGCATTCAAGTTCTTTATTGTTCCTGTAGCATCTTGACCTACAATTTGTACTGCATCTTCAGTCATTTCTTCTTCAATAACAGCTGTTTTATCTCCTTCTAAACTCATTTCAGTATCCAGTGTACCTACATTAATAGTTCCACCTTCACCAACTTCAACATTTTCGTCATATTTATCGGTTTGACCTGTTGCTCCCTGTCCAATAACAAGTTTACCATTTTCGCCGAAATTCTCTACTTGAATGGTTTGTCCCTCTGTCAAAGTAATACTTGTATTTAACTGACCAATAATACCTGTACCACCTTTTTCAACAACTTGTGTATTTACACTATCTTGATTTATTTTATCGATATGACCAATACCATTAGCTTGTACAATTTGTTGTCCACCAGATTGTACATTAGAAACATATCCAATTGCTCCACTGCCTACAATCTGTGTTCCTCCTGATAATACAGTATTTACTTTTCCTGTTTGTCCAGAAGTCAATGTATACTTAGTATCTAAAGTTTCAATAATACCTGTACCACCAGCTTGAATAATTTGATTTTCTGTATATTTTTCAACTTTACCAGTACCACCAGATTTTATAATCTGTTTACCACCTACAATATTTTTTATAGTTCCTATACCACCATCTTCAATAATTTGTTCTCCACCATTAAAATTATCAATTGCACCAATTCCCCATACTATCTGAGAACCACCATTTACTGTATTTATATTACCTGTAGTATTAGCTAGTATTTGTTGTTGTCCATCAGTCATTGTATTAATGCTTGCATTTCCTGATGAAATTTTTTGTGTTCCACCACTCATATTTTCTATTGTTGCATTGCCACCATCAACATATTGAGTGCCATCTTGCATATCTTTTATGCTTCCTGTCCCATTTACTATTTGGGAACCACCATTCATTTGCTCTATTGTTCCTGTCGCATCTG